>JAGQHQ010000004.1 GCA_020431705.1 Candidatus Dependentiae bacterium | reverse complement strand
AGGGAGTACATTAAAAATCAATAAACTTTTGAAGGGCTATGAAAAGCGGTGGCTTTTAAGCCACCCGTGCATTTACTGATATATTAAACATTCGTAATAATTTGTATTAAATTTTATTGAGGATTCGTTATGAAAAAAATATTTTTAGCCATTACATTGTTTACTGGTTGTTCAATGGGTTTTTTTACTACAGCATTTTCGAATGGTCATAGTGCGGAAGAGCATCGTAGAGACGGTGATTGCAAAGAAAAAAAGAACCTGAGTGTTATGACAAAGGAGAATCTAATTTCTTATGCTAATTTTTTAGAAAAGCAATTAGAGGTTGAAAAGAATAAAAAGAGCAGCAAATTGAAGATTTGTGGAGCGTTGTTTGCAGCTGCTGTTTTAGGTGGTGGAATCCTGTATAAGGTTGTTCCAACTGCGATAAGTTTCTTAAAGTAATAGCATTAAATTATTTAGTTAAAGTTCTTTGGATAGCTGGCGAGGTATTTTTATTCGATGGAATAAGAAAGTTGAAAACTATATATCGGTAGTAATCCAAATTACCGATATATTCTATACTTTGAGTTATATTTTCTACCTTTGAATTGTACTAAAAATAGGGGCTAGGCAAGGTGTTTATGAATTTTGGGATAGATTCTTAAATGTGCCATTATATCCAACGGTTATTCTGTAGGGGTTCAATGTAAAAAAGATATTTTTAGCCATTACATTGTGTGCTAGTTGTTCAATGGGTTCTTTTACTACAGCATTTTCGAATGGTTATAGTACAAAAAAGCATCGTGGAGAAGGAGATTGCAAAGAAAAAAAGAATCTGAATACTATGACAAGAGAGAATCTAATTTCGTATGCTAATGATTTAGAAAAGCAGTTAGAGGTTGAGAAGAACAATAAGAGTGGTAAATCTTTAACTATATTAGGGGGTCGTTTGTTAACATATGGTTTTAAATTTGGATGTAGTGTTATGCTTTTTCTTTTTTTTCATATTTGATAAATCGATTTGTTGGTCCTACATTATATCTTCAACCAGATTCTCATATAGAACCATGAAGATTTATGTGTGTGTGTTAAGCGCGGAGAGCCTTTTTGATTTTAGCCTTGAAAGAATTGTGGAAAATTATCTTTTAATCTATGAAACAATATAGACTAATCGTTGCATATGACGGAACAGATTATTGTGGCTGGCAGGTACAAGTGTTACAAAAATCGATTGCACAAGAGATGCAAGATGCTTTTGAGCGTGTATTTGGCCAATCAATTAGATTATTGGGTGCATCGCGTACCGATGCGGGTGTGCATGCACTTGGTCAAGTCGCTGTTTTTAAAATTAATATACAGGTAAATACACAAAAAATGTTATTTGCCTGGAATAATGTGTTGCCACAAAGTATACGAATAATTTCTATCGAAGAAGTTACTGATAATTTTCATCCCTATCGTAATAAAACAGAAAAAACGTACTGGTACAATTTTTTTACAGATCAACCGTTACCATTTGCTACACGGTATGGATGGTATGTGCGCAAAAAGATTGATATGCAAAAGCTCAGGCAATGCTTGAAAGTTTTTCAGGGAACGCATGATTTCGCGTCATTTTGTACGAAAAATGAAAAAGAAAATACTGTGCGTACAATTAATAGCATTAATCTTGAATACGTGAAAGAATTTAATTGTTATCGAATCGAAGTAAAAGGTCCTGGTTTTTTACGGCACATGATTCGCCGTATTGTAGGCGCAAGTCTTATAGTTGCAACAAGGCTTGATTTGACGGTACAATACATGCAAGAGTTATTAAATGAACAAAATCCAAATAATGCGATGCTAACGGCCCCAGCATGCGGATTGTTTTTGAAGAGTGTTGAATATTTGTAGTTACCGTATGATGATTGGGTAGATGGATATATTGAGAAAGACAATTATGAAAATACAGAGGGTGCAGATAAAGGCTATTCTTTTAGTAGTAGCAATTATGCTTGGTGGGGGTATTTCTTATTATTATTATCATCAAAAAAATAATCATGTATATGCACATAGCATAATTGATTTTGACTATAACCGTGATGCGCAAGATATTATGCAGTTAATGAAAGACAATTGGTATTGGTTAATTGCAGAAACAAAAAAGGATGCACCGGCTGATTTGAGTAAATTTAACGTTGAGCATATGCTTAGAACAAAATCGCCAAATGACTATAATCCTGAATATTTTGGTAAATTGAACATCAGAGTAATGAGAGACAAAGAGGGTTTTAAAGGTTTTGTTGCTTATTACAAAAAAAGCTTTTATAAAGGTCAATTACTTTTTATTGCGGTTAGCAAACAGTTTAGAGAGCGTGGTTATGGAAAAATTCTTGCACAATATGTTCTTGATGAGTTTAAAAGAATGGGTGTATTTCGTGTTCGGTTAATAACACGTGTAGATAATTTACCTGCTCAAGCGGTGTATAAAAAACTTGGTTTTAAGCAAGTATGGACTGACGGTACCTATCTCGATTTTGAAGTATTGCTTGATAAACAAAATTAGTTGGGTGATTCCATTATTTTTAAAACAAAATTTTTAATATCAGAAAGTTTTCTTAAATTAGATAAATCAATATTTTTATAATCGTGCCCTATATATAAAAACGGTACGGGGTTAGTTGTGTGTGCAGTGCGTGGCTGTTGTGTTTTTTTATCAAACATAACTTCGGCGTTACCATGATCTGAAGTAATAATCATAATGCCATTCATTTTTTCTATAGCGGTTTTATACAGGTGAGCTAGTTGTGTGTCCAAATATTCAATTGCCTTGATGGTTGCTGGCAAATTTCCCGAATGGGCAACCATGTCTGCGTTTGCATAGTTAATTAAATAGAAATTAGTGGGAGCATTTTTAAGCGAGTGTACAATAGCCTCAGTGATTTTTTCTGCAGACATCTGAGGATGATCAACATAGTTTTTTTTCGGGAGTGATGGAATGAGTACTTGTGTTTCTCCCGGTAGTGCCTGTTCTTGTCCGCCACTAAAAAAGTACGTGACATGTGCATATTTTTCTGTTTCTGCAATAGTAAAAATAGTTTTGCCGGATTTGCTGAGTATATGCTTGAGTGTATTTTTTAATGGTTGTCTGGCAAAAAGTACTGTTGTGTTGATATTTTTGTTGTATGCAACTGGCGTAATAAAGAATGTAAGATTAATTTTTTTTGTTGAAAAATGAGAAAAATGTTTATCAATAAATGCTTTTGTTAGCTGACGTGCTCGGTCGGGTCGAAAATTAAAGAAAAGTATACCATCTCCGTTTTGTATTATTGCATCAGAGCTTAATAATGTTGGCGGTATAAATTCGTCAGTTATATTTTTTGTGTAATAATACTCAAGTACCTCAGACCAGTGGACAAATGTGGGTTCTATTTGCTCAGTAAGTACTCGGTAGCTCTTTTGAGTACGTTTCCAGTTATTGTCTCGGTCCATTGCATAAAAGCGCCCGTGTAATGAGCCAATGATAACGTTTGACATACTTTTTATATATTCTGAAAGTTGCTCGAGATAATATTTACCTGATTTTGGTGGTGTGTCGCGCCCATCTAAAAAAGGATGAATGACTATTTTTTGTATCTTGTGTTCACGAGCTGCTTTAATATATGCAAAAAGATGTTTGATATGGCTGTGTACACCAGCATCAGAAAGTAGACCAAAAATATGAAGTATTTTCTTTGAATGGGTAAGTTTTGTAAGAGCTTCTGTTAGCTTTTTATTCTTAAAAAAAGAACCAGTATCGATTGCTGAGTGAATGACTGCAACAGCTTGCGGGACAACGGCACCTGCGCCGATAGTTAAATGACCAACTTCTGAATTACCAATATATCCACCAAGCAAACCAACAGCTTTACCAGATGAATCAAGTACAGTATGTGGATATGTGGAAAACCAACTATTTAAATGTGGTGTATGTGCTTGAGCAATCGCATTGTATTTTTTTTCACTACTATACCCAAAACCATCCAAGATAACTAATAAAACAGGTTTTTTATTGCTCAAAATAGTCTCCTTTTCACTTTGTTATAGTATACTCAAATTTTGTTCATTGCATACTTACAATAAGATGCTAATTTATGCTAAAATGTATGAAGATAAAAATATTTAGGAATTAGATGAAACGTCTATGGTTATTATATATGTGCCTGAGTGTTGTTAGTGAAGTTCAAGCAAAATTTCAGAATAGCACTGATGGTATTCGCGAATGTGATGTACCAATTGAGATACATGAAACTCCTGATGAGTTATTTAGAGATTTTTTTGATGAGGACATTGATGAACTAATGGAGTGTCGTACAATAGATTTTAGCAAACCACCACAACCATCTCCGTTTATGGTGCTATTGCGAAGGATTGGTACTCCTCTTTTTTTACACTATGTTACGTTTTATGTGTATGTGCGTAATTGGGTTCGTTGGTTAAAATCAAAAGCATTGCGACGTGAATATATTCCTGTCGGCAGTCAGCATTATGAGCAACTTTAAACATATATTTAGCTTATATTACCCAACATTATCTATTTTTTATGAGTCCTTAGCGATCAATGGTGCTACTGTGCTTGATGATAAGGCGTTATGCAGTAGAATAGTATCTGTTTTACGCCTCAAAAAAGGCAACCGTCTTATTTTGTTTGATCGATTTGTGTATGCGTGTGTTGAACTTCAGGAAGTTGATAAAAAAAAATGTATTGCGCAGTTAATTGAAAAAAAAGAAAACACAATAGTGGGTCCTAATGTTACCGTTTTATTGCCACTTCTCAAAAAAGATGATCTTGAAAAAGCAATTTATGATGTTACTGCTGTTGGTGTAGCAAATGTTCAATTAATGATTACTGAAAAAGTGCAACGCATATGGGGTGAGCAAAAAGAATATGATCGGCTTATAAAAATTATGATTGCTGCTGCAGAGCAATCTAAGTGTTATACTTTTGCGCGTTTACAGAAGCCTATGTGCTTTTTTAATTTCTTTTCTACAGCTCTTATAAAAGATTCAACTAATATTTTTGCAGATCCGATCGGCCAATCATTTTTTGATACTATGGAAAATCTGAAAAACAAGCAGCCAAAAGAAATTATTCTTTTTATTGGTCCAGAAGGAGACATAACTGCTCAAGAAAAAGAATATCTTAAGGAGCATAGATTTATTTTTTGCAAACTAACGCCTACTGTTTTGCGAGCTCGTCAAGCAATTGGTCTATTGGCAGGAGCAGTAAGATCGATAATGTATTGAATCTAAAGATTTCCCTGAGATACACTAAAATCATCTGTTGTAGCTAACAAGTTGTGTATGTTATTAAATAAATAACGGGGGAGTATATGAAGTGTCGCTTTAGAGATATTCATATTTTATTAGGAAGTTTATTGATTTTCATTGGTGTTGTCAGTATTGTGCACGGTATAAAAAAAACTCACCAAGAAAATGTGGGAGGTTTAGGTACACTTAGTCCAAAGGACGCGTTCTGGCAGCTATCATTACTTATTGCTTCTCGCAGCGTAGAAAAAATAGCAGAATCTCTTTCTGACGTTGTTCCAGAAAAAGCACAGGCAATTGTGCAGGAGATTATTCAAGACGAGCAATCTACGTTAACACGAAATGATGAACTAGAATTAATCTTTGCACTTGCATTGCAGTACCCAAATCAGTTAAAAGAGCAAGCGCTATTTTTTGATCTTATTGCAAAAAATAAAGATCTGTATGTTGGCGGTGCACCAATTTTATTTATTGCAGCAAAAAGTGATTATCAGCGAGTGGTGCCTGCATTGCTTGAGTGGGCGCAAATACATAAAAAGGAATTGCTCGATGAGCTTTCAAAAGAAACATTGCTATATATTATAAAATATAATAAGTTTCAGGAATTTGTTCGCTTGTATGATTATGGTTTGTTGTTGGCACCAGAACAGGCAACCGAGTTGCTATGGCAAGCGGTGAATAATAACAACAGTGCCCAGTTTGTTCTATTTTTGGTGGATGTTGGTGCAGATATTAACTATGTTTATAAAAATAGATATACATCACTTATTCGTGCAACAGAGTTAAATAATTATGATGTAGTAAAAGCCATTTTAAATGCTATCAAGCAGCGCAGCAAAAATAAAAAGGCTATGATAAGAGCAGTTAATATGATTCCTGATCCGGCTGTTGGCTCTGCGTTGCAAATTGCCGTGCGCAATCAATTTGGCAAAATTGATTTATTGCTTCGTGAATATGGTGCGCGTGAGTAGATTATAGTTATTTTTTGTTATGTTGTTCTTTAACTAAATTGCTGCTCTTTGATATAAAGCGGCATGATTTGGTACATAATATCTTCTTGTTGTATCCATTTTTGTAATGCCATAGAAGCGATTTGTTCTATTGAGCAATGTAGTGGTAATGGAGAGGGAATAATCGCTTGGGCATTAAGTATATCTTTAATATTTTCTTGATGAAGTTCGGTTCCATTTCCTAAAAAACGAATAGGATTACTACCAAAAATTTTTTTGAGCTCCTGCAATATCAAGTCAATATTTTTATAGCCTTGATGTTTGTCTGTTGCAAAATACACGTCTTGCCCAAACGCATTTAACAAAATAACGGTATGTGGATAATCAGGGTTTTTATATTCTTGCAAAAAAGCATCAAGACAATTAATACCAATTAGGGGTGTGCCTGCAGCAAAACTAATTCCATTGATTGTGGTAATTACTGTACGGAGCGTTGTAAACGGGCCAGGGCCTTTATTAATACAAATGAAGTTAATATCAGCTAATTTCAGATTGTTACCCAGTAGTAATGAATCGATCAAAGGGATAAGATTTTTACTCGCCCTATACTTATGTTCTTGATGTTGCGCAATGAGAGAGTCATCATTATAGAGGGCGATTTGAACATGTTGATACGTACTGTTTATTGCTAAAAATGATGCCATATGTGTCTAGTTATTGTTTTTACATTTCTGTTGTTGATAAAAAATACTAAATGCATCAAATTCGATGGTTTTTTCCTTTTTTAAGACGATTTTTCCACAATTGAGACATTTCCAGCCGTCAAAATTAAGAAAATGGTCAAAAAAAGACTGAAGGACCATCAACCCTCCGCACTTTTTGCACTTCATTGCTTCCCCTTTGCTTCACTATCTCTTTTTTAAAAACATACTATGTTCAACTTGCAAATGTCAACAGTTTTGTTGCTAAAAAATGCTTATTTTTAGGTATTTTTACGGATACTGAGATGTGTCAAATAACTGTCTAAAATAAACGATGCCGCAATTGCGTGAGATTTAATTTTTTCTTCTTTAGTTCGAGTTTTTTTGATTTTTTGTGCTCGCTTACTGCTTAGTCGCTCGTCCCATAAAAGCCATTTTACTGACGAAATCGCTGTTTCGAGCTTCTGCTTTAAGGCAACAATTTTTTGAGTTTGCTTGCTCTCAGTACCGCGCATTGTTTTTGGATAGCCAACAACAATCGTGCCAATTGATTGTTCTGAAAGTATTTCAGTAATTTTTTGTAGTAAGTTGTGTGTTGCTATAGTTGTGTAAGGTTTGGCAAACATGCCGAGTGAATCAGAAATTGCAATACCTGTCCAGGAATCCCCTATGTCAAGGGCTAAAGTCTTCATATAATTTAATATAGTGCTAAAATAAAAAAAGTATATTTTTAACTTTTTATTCCTGGAGGCGCAGTGGGTATTTCTGTGTTTATTGATCAGGTGCTTGAATTGTTGATGGGTTGGCCATTGATTATGTATGTGATAGCAATCAGTGCCTTGTGTACTGTTGCTTTTAAGTGTATTCAAATTACAAATTTTTTTACATCGATAAAAAATACATTTACACCCTCAATATCTCAAGAAAAATCTACTGATGCTGATATGACACCGTTTCAAGCTTTTATGAATAGTTTAAATTCTGCAATTGGAAATGGAAGTATTGGTGGTGTTGCAGTGGCAATCGCAGTTGGTGGTCCGGGCGCTGTATTTTGGATAGTTATTGTTGGTTTGCTGCTGATGGCAATGCGTTTTGCTGAAATTTATTTGACAACTTATTTTGGCCCTAAGAAAATGGGTGGTGCTATTCTTGGTGGTCCGATGGTATATTTACATCATGTTATTGGCGGTAGATATTTGGCCTATATTTATGCACTTTTTTGCGTTTTTTTTGGTTTTATTGGTGGCAGTGCGATCCAAACAAATACCATTGGTTTGAGTGTCTCTACTACATGGGGTATTCCTGCCTGGATCAATGCTGTGATGTTGACTGTGTTTGTTGCATATATTGTTTTGGGTGGTGCTTCTCGCATCATTCAAGCCTCTATGCGTATTGTACCAGTAAAAGTGGTAGTATTTTTTGTTTCAAGTCTTACTATTCTAGCATATCACCACCAGTCCCTGGTTTCTGCGTTGCAGCTAATTGTAAAAAGTGCATTTTCTCCAGTAGCTGTTGCAGGTGGACTTATGGGATTTACGATTCAACAGGCTATGCGTGCGGGTATAAATGCTGTAGTTTTTGCTACTGAAGCAGGAATTGGTACTGCTGCCATTGTATATGGTGGTTCAGAGAGTAAAGAACCGATTGCAGATAGTATTGGTTCTATGCTTGGTGTATTTATCAGCACGACTGTTTGTTTCTTGGTAGCTATGTGTATTATTGCCAGTGGTGTGTGGAATAGCGGGTTGACGAGTACTGCACTTACTGTTGCTGCATATAATTCTACGTTTAGTTGGTTTGGTGGCTGGTTGGTTACTTTTTTGTCTACTACATTTGGTATGGGTGTATTGGTAACGTATGCATATATTACTCGTGCCGTGTGGCTTTATTTAACTGGTGGCAAGGGGCAACGAATATTTACTGTTTTATATTGTCTGTTTGCTTTTATGGGTGCATTGCTTAAAGTTGATATGCTTTGGAAGTTAACTGATATTACAAATGTACTATTATTAATTGTAAATTTATTTGGTATTGTTATGTTACTTCCATTAATTGTTAGAGGCATTGCAGCATATCATAGTGAAAAAAGATAACATTATTTTTCCAAAAACATTTCCTGTAACTGGCCATACGAATTATGTGGGGCCAGGTTCTACATTTATAGCTATCAAGGGTGAAAAGCAAAATGGCATTGACTATATTGCTCGAGCGCTTACAAGAGGGGCTATAAACATTGTTGTACAGCAAGATGTTGAGTTGTCAGGTGAGTTGATTTGGCTTATTAAAAAAAATAATGCAGTGTTAACTCAAGTTGAAAATGCTCGTTTGACGTTAGCTCAGCTTAGTGCACAGGCAGCTGGTTATCCATCACGATTGGTAAAAATTATTGGTATTACTGGGACAAAAGGTAAAACAACGACATCATTTTTATTAGAGCATATGCTCAAAACAGCCGGTTACAAAACAGCACTGTTGAGCACTATTAAAAATAAAATTCTTGATACTGATTTTAAGGCGGAGCTAACAACACATCAACCGGATTATTTACATCAATTTTTTATGTTGTGTGTAAAAAACGGTGTTGAATATGTGGTAATGGAAGTTGCTGCTCAAGCGCTTTCATTACATCGTGTTGCGACGATAGAATTTGATGGTATTATTTTTACCAATTTTGCACAAGAGCATGCAGAATTTTACGCTTCAATGGAGGAGTATTTTGCTGCAAAATGCTTGATTTTTGAGCAAATTAAAAGTAATACGCCGGTGTTAATTAATGCCGATGATGAGTGGTTGAATGATTATGTGTTTAGCAATACAGTGATTTATACTTACTCTTTGCACAAAAGAGACGCTTTTTTCTGTGCGTATGACTATGAAATATATCCATTTTTAACTTTTGTGTTCAAATCAAATCATTTAAAAGCGAATAAACAATATCGCTTTGAGTGTCCGTACATCATAGGACAATTTAATATTTATAATTGTTTAGCAGCCAGTAGTATGGCAACTAGTTTAGGTGTATCACCAGAATCAATACAGCGAGCATTACAATCATTTAAACCATTGCCAGGAAGATTGGATCGATATCAATTACCAAATGGTGCTCTGTGTTTTATTGACTATGCACATAATCCCAGTTCGTATCAAGCAGTACTTTCTTTACTAAAAAAAATTACCAATCATTTAATCGTGGTGTTTGGTGCTGGTGGAAATAAAGATAAAACAAAACGGCCAATGATGGGGTGTATTGCTTCACAGTATGCAGATATATTGGTATTAACGTCTGATAATCCACGCACAGAAGATCCACAAGCGATTTTAAATGATATTTTGGTAGGGATTTCTCCTCAAAAAAGGGTTATATGCGAATTAGACAGAGAGATAGCAATTACAATTGCTTATAGATTATCGCATTCTGGCTCTGTAATTGCAGTGCTCGGCAAGGGACCAGATGAATATCAAATTATTGGTGCAACATTTCATTATTTTAGTGATAAGAAAGTTGTACTATCATTACGTTGATATTTAATTAGAGGTTTCACATCGTGCTTTAAGAATGAGAAAAATACGGATAACTATAAATAATAGGTGTTCGGATTATAAAATAATCCCATGAATTTTGACAAAAAAATCTCGCGCAAGTACCATAATCAGGGTGTCGCACTGGTTGTTATCACCCATTATTGTTGTATAAAAATTTTTCAGCCGAAATAGGTATAAGGTAATCAAAATGGAAATGATTCATTTTTTTGGTGCAGTCGTTGGTGCTTCAACACTTGGTTTTGCTATCGTTGCATTTCTATTAGCTCGTATTCGCGCACAAAAAGTTGATCATGAAAAAGCTCGTAGTATAGCTAATGCTATTCGTGCAGGTGCGATGACATTCTTGGCAGAAGAATATAAAATTATTGCTATTGTGTCTGCAGTGGTTGCGGGCTTGATCGGCTGGTTTATGTCTCCTTACGCTGCGATGTTTTTTATATTTGGTGCACTTCTTTCTATGGGTTGTGGCTTTGTTGGTATGCGTGCCGCAACTGATGCGAATGTACGTACCACGCTTGCAGCCAAGGAAAAAGGTGAGCATGCGGCTTTTTTAGTATCATTTTTTGGTGGTGGTGTGATGGGTTTTGCTGTGGCAAGTTGTGGTTTGATCGGACTTGGCACTATTTTTTATTTCTTTTTTGATCATCCGATGTTTATAAATTTTTTGACCAGTTTTAGTTTGGGTGCAAGTTTAATTGCATTTTTTGCACGTGTTGGCGGTGGTATTTATACTAAAGCGGCTGATGTTGGTGCTGATTTAGTTGGTAAAGTAGAGGCTGGTATTCCAGAAGATGACCCTCGTAATCCAGCTGTTATTGCAGATAATGTTGGTGATTGTGTTGGTGATACTGCTGGTATGGGCGCTGATATTTATGAATCATATGTTGGTGCAATGGTTTCTTCTGCTATTTTAGCGCTTGCAGCGTATGGTACTAACTTGGGCTATGCTACATTGCCGATTATGCTTGCAGTTATTGGTATGTTTAGCTCGATTATTGGTTTATTTTCTAATTTGTTTTTACGTCATGAACCGGCAAAAATGTTACATAATGCGACATACATTTCTATTGGATTGTTTATGGCTGGTGCGTATAGTTATATTTCTTATTTAGGATTGGGAACGCCACTCTTTATTTCTGTTGTTCTTGGGTGTGTTGCAGGTGTGGTTATTGGATTAGTTACAGAATATTATACGGCAAAAAAACCTATTAGAGATATTGCCGAAAGTTCACAGTCTGGCGCAGCAACAAACTTAATTTATGGTCTTTCTATTGGTATGCAATCAACACGTGAGCCCATTATTATTTTATCGGCATTGGTATTGCTGGCATTTGTGTATGGTGGCGGATTGTTTGGTGTCTCTATTGCCGCAATTTCTATGTTGGCAACGGTAGGTATTACTATGACGGTTGATGCTTATGGTCCAATTGCGGATAATGCTGGTGGTATTGCAGAGATGGCAGGTTTTGGTGAGTCGGTAAGGAATATTACCGATAAACTTGATTCGCTTGGCAATACAACTGCCGCAATGGGTAAAGGATTTGCGACTGGTTCTGCATTATTGACAGCTCTTGCGATGTTTAATGCATATGCAAAACAAGCAGGATTGGATATGTTAGATGTTACCGATCCATTTGTATTGGTTGGCGTATTTATCGGTGGTGTAATGCCATTTGTGATTTCTGCTAATACTATGCGTTCTGTTGGTAAAGCTGCACTACAGATGGTTATGGAAGTACGCAGACAATTTAAAGAAATGCCTGGTATTATGAAAGGTACACAATTACCTGATTATGAGCGCTGTATTGCAATTAGTACACATGCATCACTTCGCGAAATGATGATTCCTGGCATTATGACCATTACTGTTCCAGTGTTAGTGTTTTTTGCATTAGGAAAAGCGGCACTAGGTGGTATGCTTGTTGGAGCAACTGTTGCGGGTGTATTACTTGCACTTATGATGGCAAATGGTGGTGGTGCATGGGATAACGCAAAAAAATATATTGAATCAGGGCATTTTGGCGGTAAAGGCTCTGATGCGCATAAAGCAGCAGTTATTGGTGATACTGTTGGAGATCCGTTTAAAGATACATCTGGACCAGCGCTTAATATTTTGATTAAGTTAATGTCTGTGGTTTCTTTATTGCTTATTTTGCTGTAAATAGATCTTTGGTTATTTCTTGACTGGTTGTTTGGCTTATTTTTGTGTGCTTTACTAATATGTATGAAAGTTTTTGGTGATAGTTCTTAATTGCCCTAGATGTATTACATGCTAGCAAAAATTGTGAAAGTTAATACTCCAAGACGTTTTTTCTATTAGTTATCAAATAAAGGGCAGTGGTTATAATTGGAGCGAAAATGTTCCATTAGGAAAACTGGAAATTTCAGTAAGCTGTATAAAACGCAGCGTTAAAAAATAGTTCGTAAACAAAAATAATATATTTTGTATGAAAATACTCAAATTATTTTGAGTGTTAGTTAGAAATTAAAAAACTTTTTTATGCTCCAATATTCTATTTTTATAATTTTTTGTTTTTAAAAATTTTTATTAGAAATTTCTTGATACTGTATATTCATGCTTGCTACCATTAAATTATGTATTGCGGTAGGAGTAGTATGAGGTTTATAAAAAGGTACGTATGATCTATAAAGGAGCGAGTAATGATTCGGGGGGCAGTGCGTGTAATTGATTCTATTTGTGCGGTCTTAAAAGTGTTTTTTCTTTTTCTTTTTGCGTTGTTTCTTCCCAGAATTTTTTTGTATCAAGTCACGAGACAAAAGCTAACCGTTGATGATGAGTTACGATTTAAACTTGGTCTTGAAAATATTACTTCTTCTTTTTTAAAAGATCTAACTGGTACGCAAGATCATTCTTGCTCTATTGGTTTGATTACCAACCAAACAGGAAAAGATCAAAAAGGTTGCTCTAATATTGATGTTTTACGCAGTAAAGGATTGTTGGTTACAAAAATTTTTACTCCAGAACATGGATTTAGCTGTTGTAATATGCAAAATACAACCATTCCTGTAATTAGTTTATATGACAAAAAACAACATAAGGTTCTTGATAGGCAGTTATTGGATGATATAGATGTGCTTATATTTGATATTCAAGATGCGGGCATGCGGCATTATAGTTATATTGATACACTTTTACATACTATTAAAGCAGCCGCATCTTACAATAAATTATTAGTTGTATTGGATCGTCCAAACTTATTGGGTGCCTCTATGGAGGGTACTATTCTTGCGCATGGTGATGAGCAAACAAACATACCAATTCCGGTGAGATACGGCATGACTGTTGGTGAGATTGCACGTTATTTGAATAATCAAGTAGTTAGTAGTCCAGCACAATTGCATGTGGTTCCTATGAGTAATTATGATCGTCATGCATGGGCAGGAAATTTACCGTGCCAACTTTCTCCTAATATTGCGACACTCGATTCATGCTATGGATACAGCTTTTTGGGATTAATAGGTGAGGTTGTACCATTTGATATTGGTATTGGTACTGATAAAGCATTTCAATGTATTTTATTACCTGAATCGCTCAATTTTTCCAAAAAAAAATGGTATGAACTGCAGGTCGTATTGAAAAAGCTGGGAGTAGAAAGTACATTCTATCGGTATTTTAGTCAGCGTAAAAAGCAATACTGCTCTGGCTTGCGATTATGTATTTCTAATATTGATCAATTTTCTTCATTCAATACATTGCTTACAATATTGCAATTTTTTAAAGATACAGGTATTACACTTTCATTTTCGGAAAACTTTGATACCGCATTAGGTGGGACACAAGTACGTGAATTTTTGGAAGGAAAAATTGAGAAAAATATTTTTGAGTATACTGTTAATAAAGAGCTAAAATTGTTTTTTAATAAGGCGAGTAGTTCATTTTTATACCAACCGTTACCTAAGGTGGTGATGGTATGAAAAAGTGTATTGTATTTTGCATTGCAACAGGAATTATATTTTTACATGCTCAAAAAAACTGCTCATTTAAACTAGGATTAGAAAATATACCAAACAATTTTGCTTACCAATTAAGAAAAAAAGGTATTAAGTCTGTTGGTTTAATTACTAATCAAACAGGTATTGATCAAGTAGGTAATCGAAATATAGATTTACTCCTTGAGCGAGGGATACCGCTGACTTATATTTTTGCACCAGAGCATGGTATCCAAGGTACGATTACTATGGAAAAAGAAGTGACTGACACAGTTGATGCAAAAACAAAATTGCCAGTTATTAGTTTGTATGGAAAATATACGGGTAAAAATTTTGATCTAGCAATAGTAAAAGAAATTGATTTGTTTATCTTCGACATTCAAGATATTGGTATGCGGCACTATACCTATATTTCTACGTTACTTGAATTATTGAAAATGGCCGAACAGCATAATAAATCAGTTGTGGTTTTTGATCGTCCCAATCCACTGGGTGCGCGTATGGAAGGGCCAGTTGTTGAGTCAGATTTAATTTCATTTATCTCTGCGGCCGCAATTCCTCTCAGGCATGGTATGACGGTTGGCGAGCTTGCTCGTTATTTTAATCGGTTTGTTCTTGAAAAACCAGTTCGGTTGCTGGTTGTTCCGATGAAGTATTATACAAGAAGTAGTTGTATGCGGATGTTGATTGCTGGTTTGTCACCAAATGTGCAAAATATTGGTTCATGTAGGGGTTATAGTTTTTTAGGGTTACTTGCAGAGGTCAGGCCGTTTGATGTTGCTATTGGAACTGATAAAGCGTTTCAGTGCATTTTACTTGACGATGAACTTGCCTTTGGGCAAGAAAAATGGGAGATCCTAAGTACACAATTAAAAAGATCTGGTATTGATTCAACATTTTATCGTTATTTTAGCTCACGTAAAAAAAAGCATTACAGTGGCCTGCGTCTTTCCATACCGGATATTAACAGAGTACGCTCTTTTGATGTTTTTATTTCCGTAATTCAATTTTTCAAAAACAATGGTGTGACAATACATTTTTCTCGTGAATTTGATAAGGCCATTGGTATCAAAAAGGTACGAACACTATTTAGCCAAGATACGAATACTTGTACATCTTTTTCACAACTTATACAAGAGACAAAAAATGGTGTACGTGCCTTTGCTCAGCGCGCACAGCCATCGTATTTATATAAACCACGACCCATTGTTGGTTAGCGACCAAATAGTCCCTTTATAATCTCAATTATTGCTTTTATTGATCCCGTAATAGCATTAATAATACCCATGATTATATTTTTAATCGAGTTAACAAAGCCATTTGCTTCTTCTGTTGTTTCTTGCACATCTTTCACGGTATCTTGCATTTGTTCTATAATACCAACTTCTTCTTGTTCTTCTTTTGGCTCACTCATTGTTTCATCGGCCATCTCATACATATCATCATCCATTTCTTGAGGCATTTGTTCTTGAGATTCTTGCATCATGTTTTCTGCTTGAGGCATTTCTTCACTTTGCATCATATCATCCATGCTCTGTGCAACATCAACTTGTGTAAGGTTGAATGTAGTACGTACTGTTGAGCGTAATGAATCTTGAAATTGATCAATATTTTTTACCCCAATTTCATTTTTAATTTTTTTGCCTTTATTGATATATAAAAAAGTTGGTACGCCCGTAATTTCGTGTTTTTTACTTAAGCTCATGTTTTTGTCTATATTTACTCGCGCAAAGGTAACATTCTTGAAATCGGGATCTTTAGCTACACTTTCGAAAGGTTTTTTCACCGTTTGGCATACACCGCACCAATCGGCAGAAAACTGAACAAGTGTTGGCTGTTTGTTTTCCATTACGTCTTTATTAAATTGTTTCTCATTCTGTATTTCAATAAAACGAGCTTTGGTCTGAAACAGAAAAAAAAGAGGGGGAAGTATAAATAAGATGGTTGATTTTGGTTTCAAGAATTTACTCATCATACACTCCTTATAGAATTCTATATAATACTTACATTATCAGCAGTTTATCATATGAGGCGAAAGTTTTGTCAATATATAGAAAATTTCTGATAGATGTTTAGTTTGAATTAGACTGTGTCTTATTTACTTATTCCTATTTATCCCGTTCGATATGTTCGATATAAATCCAGTGCCAATGCTGTTACTGCCAAGATGAGTCCATCTTATTTTTAAATTACAGGGTGAATTACAAAAAGCTCTTAGATAAATAAAAATTTAAGAATATATTTTGAAGAAAAAAATTTAAGAAAATATTTGATTCTCAAAACTTAACACGCTAAAGTGTGATACACTATCAGTTTATACGTTTTTTTATATTAGTAATAATTTTACAATTATTTATGCTCTCAAAACGCGCATTGTTTTGAGATGAAGAACTATATCATGTTCTAGAAAGGACGCTGAGATATGGCTATGGGCTTGTGTCGACTTTTATTAATCATAAATGGAAAGGAAGAGTAATGGACAGAACGCAGCAAAGCAAGTATGGATTAACAGGGCAGCATCCTATTTTTAGTACATTAACCGATGCATTGCATGTTACCCTTCAGGATAAAACTCGTGTGCCATTTGATCCGGTACGTATGCGGGAATCGGTTGTGTGGGCATCACGTGGCTATGAGGATGCAGTTTCTATTAATTTAATTATAAAAGAGATGTCTCGCACTATTTACGATGGCATTACGCCTACAGAATTAAATCAAGCCCTTTTTCTTGCTGCTACTGCATTTATTGAACGGGATCCAGCATATGGTTATGTAGCAACACGTTGCTTGCGCAAAAAACTTTTCAAGGAAGTTACTCGTTTTTCTATTACACGTTGTAACTATAAGCAAGAGTATAAGAAAGCATTTATTAATGCGATTAACAAAGGGTTACAGTATAATTTGTTTGATCAACGTTTGAAAGAGTTTGATATAGAAATATTGGCAGACAATCTGTGTATTGAGCGCGATGAACTTTTTGAATATATGGGCTTGCGAACGCTATATGAGCGCTATTTTGTAAAATATGAGGACACGTATCTTGAATTGCCGCAAATTTTTTGGATGCGTGTTGCCATGGGGCTTTGTTTACAAGAGAAAAACAAAATAGAAAAAACTATCGAATTTTATAATTTGATGTCTACTATGCGTTATGTACCAAGTACGCCAACCTTGTTACATGCAGCACTTAAGCGGCCACAACTCAGCTCATGCTATTTAACAACAGTAGAAGATGATTTAAAGCATATTTTTAAATGTATTGGTGATAATGCACAGCTTTCAAAGTGGTCTGGTGGGTTATCAAATGATTGGACAAATATTCGTGCTGTTGGTGCAAATATAGAAAGTATCAAGGTGGAAAGCCAAGGAGTAATTCCTTTTTTGCGTATTGCTAATGATACAACAGCAGCAATTAATAGAAGTGGTAAGCGGCGTTCTGCAGCTGTAGTATATTTGGAGACGTGGCATTTAGAAGTTGAAGATTTTCTTGATTTACGACGAAATACTGGTGACGAACGACGCCGTACACATGATATTAACACCGCAAACTGGATTCCTGATTTATTTATCAGGCGGGTTATTGAAGGTGGTACATGGACACTCTTTTCACCGCACGATGTACCAGATTTGCATCATATTTATGGTAAAGCATTTGAAAAAAGATATACAGAGTATGAACAAAAAACACAAAATGGTGAGATTGAACTTTTTAAAGTGATTGATGCAAAAAAATTGTGGCGAAAAATGCTCAGTAGATTATTTGAAACAGGGCATCCGTGGCTTACGTTTAAAGATCCATGTAATGTTCGTTCACCACAAGACCATGTTGGGGTAGTGCATAGTTCTAATTTATGTACAGAAATTACGCTTAATACATCAGCAGATGAAACTGCCGTATGTAACTTAGGATCAGTAAACTTAGGCTTACACATTATCGATGGCAAATTAGATGATATAATGCTTGCAAAAACAGTAACAACAGCAATGCGTATGCTTGATAATGTAATTGATATTAATTTTTATCCAACTAAAGAAGCAGAAAATGCAAACTTTAAACATCGTCCTGTTGGATTGGGGCAAATGGGTTTGCAAGATGCATTATATAAACTTGATATTACGTTTGATTCGCTACAAGCATTACAGTTTGCTGATGAAGTTTCAGAGAAAATATCGTACTATGCAATTTTAGCCTCATCTCAATTGGCAAGAGAGCGTGGCTCATATCAATCATATAAAGGTTCCAAATGGGATCGTGGTATTTTACCTAATGATACTATTGCATTACTTGAGCAAGAGCGTGGTACGTATATAGATGTGCCACGAGACGAGCGTTTGGATTGGGATGTTGTCCGTGATCATATCAAACAGTATGGCATGCGCAACGCTAACTGTATGGCTATTGCACCAACAGCGACTATTGCCAATATTTCTGGTTGTTTTCCATGTATAGAGCCAATTTACAAAAATCTGTATGTTAAGGCGAATATGAGTGGTGAGTTTACTGTTGTTAATAAATATTTAATAGAAGATCTTAAAAATCTTAATTTGTGGAATCGAGATATGCTTGATCAACTCAAATATTATGATGGTAGTGTGCAGATGATTGAGAGTATTCCTGATCATATTAAACATAAATATAAAGAATCATTTGAGCTTGATCCAGAGTGGATGATTGATATTTCTGCAGCACGTGGCCGTTGGTTAGACCAAAGCCAATCGCACAATGTATTCATGAGAGGTGTATCGGGTAAAAAATTACATGATATCTACATTCGTGCGTGGAAAAAAGGTCTTAAAACTACCTATTATTTACGTACACTTGGTGCAAGTCAGATTGAAAAATCGACACTTGATGCTAAAAAATTTGGCTTTACGCAAAAACGGGAGTATACAACTACTACCACCACTTTAGATGCAAGTGTAAAAAAGATGCAAAGAACTCATATAACTACAGTGGAAAATGATGGTACTAGAAATAGTTTTAGTAGTGTCGTTGGCGAAGCGGTTGACGTGCGCGTGAGTCAGAATGGTATGACTGTTGATATCGAACGAGCGGCTGCTTCGGTAACGATGGTCACCGGTAATGCATCAGTATTGAGTGATTCTGTCGGAGGTGAACTTGATAGTGATGATGATATTACTGAAGGTGTTCAGGCGTGCAGTATTGAAAATCAAGAATGTGATGTCTGTCAATAATGAGGAAGCAATAATGACAAAACAAGGAATTATTAATAATTCAACTGTAGATCCAAATAAAATTTTACCAATGCGCTATTTGTGGGCGCGTCAACATTATAAAAATGGTGTGGCAAATAACTGGACACCAGAAGAAGTTTCTATGCAAAAAGATATTGAGCAATGGAAATCAAATAATGTGTTGAGTGAATCAGAACGTCGTATGGTATTATGGAACATGGGTTTTTTCTCAACAGCAGAATCGCTAACTGCAAATAATTTGGTACTTGCTGTATATAAGCATGTAACCAATCCGGAGTGTCGTCAGTATTTATTGCGTCAAGCATATGAAGAAGCGGTACATACCGACACATTTATTTATTGTTGCGATTCATTCGGGTTGGATCCAGATGAAATTTATACCATGTATGAAACAATACCATCGATTAAAGAAAAAGATGATTTTGTTGTTGCATTAACAACATCGTTGTTTGATCCAACATTCACTACAGACACACTAGATAACATACAAAAGTTTGTGCATGATTTAATTGGTTATTACGTCATCATGGAGGGTATTTTCTTTTATGCTGGCTTTGCTATGATGCTTGCATTAAAGCGTCAAAATAAATTGGTTGGTGTCGGAGAGCAATTTGAGTATATCATGCGAGATGAGAGTATTCACTTAGCATTTGGGTGTGATTTAATAAATACTATTAAAGCCGAAAATCCAGAAATTTGGACTGTTGATTTTCAACAAGAGATTGTACACTTGATTAAGAAATCTGTCATTTTGGAAAAGCAGTATGCATTTGATGCTTGTCCAAAAGGGGTGCTTGGTATCAATGCGCAACAATTTGCTAATTATGTAGAATATATTGCGGATCGTCGTTTGGAGCGTATTGATTTGCCAAAGGTATATGGCAAAGAAAATCCATTACCATGGATGTCTCAGGCAACTGATCTAAACAAAGAAAAGAACTTTTTTGAAACTCGAGTTACAGAGTATCAGTCGGCAAGTTCACTTGAATGGGAGTGATATATTCTGTTTTGTCATAGCTCTTTGGCCAAGTGGCAAGTGATTCTATAATGAATTATATCGAATAATAACTAAAAAAACGGCAGGCTGCGTTAGCCTGCCGTTTTTTTAGTTATTATCTAAAGTAAATGATTTTCTGTTAATTTTGATCAAGGCCAAGGTGCTCAAGAATGTTTTCGTTGTGATCAACAATTCTCTTAGTATTAACTGTAATTGGATGTTTTACTCTTTTATGTATGAGCAATGAATGTGGTTTTCTTTGTATTGGATTTTCTGGTAGTTCGAAAGTGGCTGATATTATTCTTGCTCCCATTGCTTGTTTTTTTGTTAGTATACTTTTTTCCTGATTATTGTCTCTACTTATAGACATACTTCCTGTTGGTGGTAATATTTCTTGTTTTTGTTGTACTCTTTTGACACGATTTTTTATGTTGTGATAAAGGCCCTTTACTCCGTCTACTATCAAATTATCACCGATGAGATTCATAGGTAGTCCAATAACCCCACATAGTGTTGCCGAATAAAAATCTTGAGTGGTATCAGAGCCCAAAGGACTAGGTAATGTGCCAATTGCTGATGCCAATCCAATACTAAGAATAGGTATTGACACAAGAGTCAACATTCCCCCACCGATGGCTTTTACTGTGTTTTTAAGTGGTCCATTGTTTTCACCAGCTTGCACAAAACTTGCTGGTGCACAACTTAAACTGAATCCAAGTATTAATGGCAATACAAAACTCTTTTTCATAAACATCACCCCTTGTAAATTTGTGTATATTAAAAATTGGCGAAAATTACGAATGAGTGTACTTGTAAAAGATGAAAAAGTAAATTAGAAGGGATGAAATATGATGTTACATATTTAAGATTTTTTTATTTCATCTTCTGGTAATGGTAAATTATGCCATAATTTATATAAACGAGATAGACTTTTTTTAATGGTATCAGCACCAATTAATGCAAAAACAATGCCAAAACTGCTAAATAAACTACCGCCAAAGCCATCCAAAATTCGTTGAATTTCTGGAGCATTTTCATATGTTTCATTATTAAAAAGTGCTTGTTTTATTAAAAAAATACCAATAGTTGCAAAAAGTGCACCCATGCATGTCATAGTTCCACCCATTACTGCAACAGCTGTATTGCCCAATATTGTTTTTGGGGGTTTTTCAGGGCCATAGTAATGGCAATGCCCATATGAATCACAATAAAAAGGGTCAGGAGTACCGATGCCAACTGAATTAATATGGAGTGATGCTCTTTGCGAGGATTCGGCTACTTTTGCAGATAAAAAAGTCGAGCCTATGCTCAAAAGAAAAGCGAATAATAAAATATACGAAGGTTTTTGGTGTGCCATTAAAAAACTCCTTATAGTTTTGGTTGTTACGTTCTGAAACAAATAATGTTTTGCAAAACCACAAGGAGTGTAATAAGAGAATTATTACGTTGTCAAATTCCCCAGATGGCAGCAATGTTATTTTTTATAAAAGTAACAGTAACCGTTTTATTGTTACTACCATGTCGTGCCATTTCTTTTCCATCTTTGAAGTAAATAATTGTTGGCACAGTTCTAAAACCATATTCTGTTTTATAAAAAGTTTGATTACGACTGATTTCAATAAAGATAATGTTAATTTTATTGCCATATTCACGCTGAATTTGGCTCATAACTGGTAGCATATACTTGCAGTAGGGGCATGATGATGTATAAAACATGACAATTGCGTTATCATACCTTTTTTCTGTGTCTGCCACCGGCGATATAGAGCTTGTTATGCCCAAAAAGCCGATCAAAAGCAGCACTAAGAGATTATTTTTTATATAGTCAAACATGGTTCAAAATCCTTCTTTTTTAGTCTCAATACGTATGGTGTAGGTAAATAAGTACCCACATTTTACTCTTATGCCTAAATACGTTTACTAATACTATATTTTTCAGGATAACATTCTCTAAATTATTCATCAAAAGCCTCTCTTGGCTGTACTTTTAGACCAATCGGCCTATTGACAAATGGAAAAATTTTGGTACAATATATTATATGCTTTAGTTGCAGGTTGTATAATTTTGGTTATCTGGAGGTTATGTAATGAAGAAGATTCTATTTCTTGTTTCTGTCTTTTGCCTGCTTGTTGCAGCAGGAAATCTACAGGCTATGTATATTGCAGAGGTGAAATATTCTCCTGGTGTAGCAAAGCTTTATACAGTAACAGTTACTCCAAATGAAAAGACGTGTACTATTAAAAGATTAGGGGCTAGCGGTGATGGTATTGTTATTAGCTGTATAGGTGACAGCAATGCTCCATTAGTCAGACGGGAAGATAGTAAATGGATGGTTACTGTAGATAAAGGAATAGGGTTTTTTTTGATAACACTTTCTTTACGTGATGATAATGAAACTTTGAATGTATATGTTCATATTAAAAGACAATATAAATTTGAAGAATACAGACATAGTAATAGTTCTCATAGAAAAGAAAGTATTGAAAATGCATCTTCTGAAAAGATTCAATCACAAAAAAACATATTATGTCGCATCTTACGGTGGACAAAAAATAATCCAGTAAAATCTTGCCTAATTGGTGTATCTGTAGGCTTTATTTTGTACAAAGTTGTAAAAAGTGGTCTTGACAAGGTGATAATGGGATATACCCGTGGCCTATGGGCATACATTCCATATATTTCTGATAATGATAGTGGAGTGTTACAGCGGCTTATCGATAAATCAATATAGAGGTTATCAGTTATCAATAAGTATGGAATTTTTTTTAAAATGTTTTGGAAAAATTAAAAATGCATCAGTAACTGATCGGCCGTTTTGATGTATCGGATTTTGAGGCGCTAAAAAACTTCTCGATAACTTATTTTGTACAGCTCCATTGTAATATAAGGTAGATGAGCTACCACCATCAAGATTAAGTGCATATATGCATTTTAGTGACTGCATAAGGTGTGCTAAATCAGGCAGAGTTATACCGCTATTTTTTGTATTGCATGTAGTACGATTACCTTCCACAACAATAAAAAGCCAGTTACCATTTTTTTTGACGCCAACGGCTGTACGAGGATGTTTTTGTTCAATTAACCATGTACGATTTTTTGTATTGTGATAATCTGGTATATGTGGATGGTCTCCATAAAAAATTGAGCTTCCCTCTAATAACTCTTTGTGTAATTGTTCTTTTGTTGAACATGTATTGTTATAGATAAGTAATCCTGACCCACTCAGCATATATTGAAATGGTGAATATTTTTTTTTTAATATGCCATCCACTTGTATATCATAAAACAGATTAACATGATCACCAACATTAATATTCTTTAAAGAAGAAAAAGTATAAGTATCTATACCAACAGAATAAACAAATCCACTTTTTGGAATCTTGTTATTGCCAGATTCGGTTTTAATAGAGAAAACGTTGTTATTTTCAATAGTAATTTCAATACCGTTATTGTTAGTCAAGGTTGTTGGTTTAAATTCTGATGTATACACAATTGCTTCATTATCAGCACGTGGTTGATTAATACGATCAATCGGTAATAGTTGTCCGTTGATATTGAGATGCCATGCAATGTTAATTGGTGCAATTGTTGGCGGTGTGCCATTATTATTCCATGCAATAGTCCCACGTAAAAATTGTAAATCGGTGTGTATTATTCTATCTATAACAAGTAGTCCTAATGGGGTATTTTTGAATGTACCGAGAAATCGGAATATGCCACCATTAATGGCAGCTATTGCACCAGTTTCTTGTGCCATCTGATACACAGATTCGGCACCATGTTGTGCACGATGTAATACTATGTCATAACATTGAGGGTTTATCTCTAATGTATGAATAATGAGTTGATCGGGGCTTTGTAGTATCTTTTTTTTATATACAAGATGTTTGTAATTTTTTATTGTGTGTATTTGTATGTTAAAAAAAAATATTAGTAAAAAAAATATTAAGTACTTCATTACTATTCGTTTAAATTTATTGTTTTCAGTAAAATTGATTAAGTATCATATACCAAAATTAAATTCCTACGATTGGGAAGTGATATGAATAAGTACATTAGCATTTAATTGGTTAAATGGAAAAGAAAAACGGTAAAAATTTTTAACTTTGTTCATATATGATGTGTTCTTTTTTTGAGGGAGAGAGAATATGAAGTGTATTTTTATGTTGTTTATTGTGTATTTTTTTGTTTTAATGCCTATTTTTATAATAGCAATGGAAGAGATCGTTAGTAAGGATAGTGGTGTTGAGGTTTCTATGACCGAGTTTGATGCAGATATGGATGAGTACGGAAAAATTTTTACAAATAAGGTTTACGATAGTTTTCCTGATCAAGTAAAAACAATGTTTAAAAAAGGGGGTATAAAGCAAGACGTGAAAGACAGAATCGAGGGTTTATATTTATTAGATCAGCAAAAATATAATCAGCTTGTGGTAGCAGGAAATGAGAATTGGCAAGCAAAAAAAGGTAAAAAAAACAAAAACAGTAAAGAACAATTAGCATACGCACAAGCGCAACTTGCGCTAGAGAAGCAGACGGCTGCTATGGGTAGTATTATCTTGGCTGATATAGCAAGCGAAGAGCGAAGAGCGAATAAACGATTAAAATGCAAGTTAATAACTGCTGTTTCGGGTGGAGGGCTCGCTGTTGTTGTTGCATTAGTAAATTTAGGAATGTTGCTTATGTCATTATTTATGACGCAAGCAGGTGATCCATCTTGTTAAAAAGCAATTATTTACATAATGCTTGTTTTTTATTGAACTACTCCGTTACTATAAATAGGTAATATCTGTTTGCACTTATTAACTATTTTACGGGAGAAAAAGTATGAAAAAATCTATTTTTTTTGTTTTGTCATTGTGTGTGTTGAGTTCTGTTGCTTTTGGGATGAATAATAATAAAAGCGTTGAAGAAAGAAGTTTCAGCAGTTTTTTAGCTCGCACTGATTCGACTCAGTCTGGAATAGAGGGAGATTTTGCAGAAATAGAGGTTGGAGGTTTTACTAAAGACCATTTTCGAAATATGGTTGGGGTTGATATTTTAGAAAAAGATCCTAAAAAAGCAAGTGAAATAGCTAAATTAGGATTTGATGTATTTAGTAATAATATGAAAAAAAATTCCAATAACACAGCTGATGCAATTGCTGCTGCACAGGCAAAGATGCTTGTCGCTCAGAAGGAATTTTTTGAAAAGCAAACAGAGTTTTTACAAAAAGAAGATGAGCGTAGAGAGCACGGTGGTGAACTTGATGATGCTCGATGGGAGGCTGATCAGGCTGCAACACAGCTGTCTATTAAGCGAAATAAAAAGAACTATCGTTTGAGTGTTTGTAATACACTAATAGGCGCTGGGACTTTAGTATTAGCTACTGTTAATACTGGCCTTTTGCTATACACGGCAGCTACTGTATAAAGAATATATAGTGTGTAAAATTATCCTATACGTGAGCGAATTTCATTTCTCATAGTGCTCTTGCTTTGTATGCCGGTAAATCGATGCACGTGATTGCCATTTTTAAAAAACATGAATGTAGGAATACTCATAATGCTATATCGGCTTACAAGTTGTTTCATGTTATCGATATTAATTTTTATAAATAAAATATCGTTAAATTCTTGGGCTAATTCATCCATCATAGGACTCATACGGTTGCATGGACTGCACCATGGAGCATAAAAATCAACTACAACACGATTGTATTCTTTAATTAATGTATCAAATTGTTGAATAGAATATAGGTGTATAACAGAACCAGTTTGCATATGTGTTTGTGATACACTTTCATTTTGTGCTTTTAAAATAAGTGGTGCAGTAGGAAGTAATGATAGCAATAAAAATTTTTTAAACATAAAAATTCCTTTAAGTTAATCGATCGGTTTCAATCTGACCATCAACGAGTGTAATAATACGTTTTGTGGTACTTGCTAAGTCCAAATCGTGTGTTACTAAAATTACTGTAATTTGTTGTGTTTTATTTAAATGTCTGAAAACATCCATGACCCGGTTGCCAGTTTTTGAATCCAAATTTCCGGTAGGTTCATCGGCCAAAATTAAAATTGGCTTGTTAACCAGTGCGCGTGCAATAGAAACACGTTGTTGCTGGCCGCCAGAAAGTTGTGTTGGATAGTGATGCAATCGATCATCAAGCCCAACAAGAGCTAAAACTTTTTTTGCATTATCTTGTGCTTCTTTTTCTTTCATACCACTATACAAACAAGGTAGTGCAGTGTTATCAAGTGCGGTTAAGTCAGGTAATAAATTAAATTGTTGAAATACAAAGCCGACTTGTTTATTTCTAATGTGAGCTAGCTGATCAGGACTAAGTTTAGAAATATCTTGCTTTTGAAAAAAATAGGAACCAGTTGTTGGTACGTCCAGACAGCCTAAAATATTCATAAGCGTTGATTTACCTGAACCCGATTTTCCGGTTAGTGCTAAAAACTCACCTTTTTTTACCTCCATGGTAATGCCATGTAGTACTGTGAGATTTTGTTCTCCGATAAGAAATGTTTTAGTAATGTCATGTACGTTTAAAAATGGCATAAACTACTCATGTCGTAAGGCGTCAACAGGATTTAATAACGATGCTTTGCGTGCGGGGTAATAGCCAAAGAAAATTCCGGTAAAAATAGTTAAAAATAATGACACTAACAGTGGAATAATTTCAATAGTACCCGGCAAATCGGTAGCGTTGCTCAAAAAATGTTGTGCTAGTATGCCAAACGCTATACCAAGAATACCACCGACGCAAGAAAGAAACACAGCTTCTATTAAAAATTGACTTTGTACTGCTGTTTGAGTTGCTCCAAGTGCTAAGCGTATTCCAATTTCTTTAGTGCGTTCTTGTACTGAAACAAGCATAATATTCATTACGCCGATACCGCCAACAAGTAACGAAATTGATGCAGCAATTAAACCAAATAATTTTATGACACGTGAAGCAGCTGTTGCTGAGCTAGAAACTGATTGCTGATCAAAAATGGTAAAGTCATCTGGTTCGCCATCATCAATCTTGTGAGAAAATCGTAAAATTCTTCTGACTTTACGCAATGTTAAACTTGCATTAAACCCTGGTCGTATGCTCAAACCAATAAAGCCAACGTCATATTGACCTTCTTCGGGTTTACGAAAATATTTTTGTGCTACGGTAAATGGAATATGTACGCGATTGTTAGGATCGGAAATACCCCAAAAAAAATCAATGTATTCCATAACGCCAATTACTGTAAATGGAATTTTTTTAATCAAAATGGTTTTGCCAATTGGGTCCTCTTTTTTAAATAATTTTGTTGCAATATCCATACCAAGTACCACAACATTTGAGCGTTGTTTGACATGATATTGAGTGAAAAAGTTACCCTTAATTGTTTTCTTTTTACTAATTTCAAGTAGATTTGCATCACTACCAACAATTCGGTCTTTTACTCCTTTGGGTCCATATTCAATATTTTGTAATGATTCTTGTCCGCGTGAGATTTTTTCAACTTCAGGGCACTGTTGTGTGATAGCATACAAATCTTTTTCTTTAAGGCGTACAAGACGCGCTGTTCCCGAGCGAACAGTGCCGCGTTCCATAACACTTCCCGGTACAATGTATACGGCATTTTCTCCCATTGCCATAATTTGTTTTCTGATTTTAACTTCAGCGCCAGATCCAACAGAGAAGGTCACAATAATAGCAGCAATACCAATCATGATCCCAAGTACGGTTAAAAATGAGCGGACTTTGTGTTTACGAAGTGCTTTGAGTGAGCTGCGAACTAAAATCGTGATATTCATGATGTATTATAACCCTTTACCAAAGAATCGTTCAAAAAACTCTTCCATGACGTTTGGTTCTGCAGTGTCGAAAATCAAATCTTCTTGACCGGTTAATCCTTTAACTATTTCAAAAAAAGCATTGTCATTTACGCCAACTTGCACTGAATGTTCTACAAAATTTTTTCCTTTGACAAGCCATACTGTTTTCATATTACCAGCGCGCTTGAGCCTTATTTTTTCTTCTTGGCTCAATGCTTGTACAGCAAAACCTTTTGCTTGTGCAATCTGCTCCAGTGTAATTTGGCTAATTTTAAAAATATTACCGGGAACACTTAAAACATTTTGTTTTTCAGCTACTATAATTTCGGCATTAACCGTCATGCCATGGCGAAATAATCTCTCAGTGTTATCAAGATAGACTGTTGCATTGTAGCTGACAGCTTCGTTTTTTGTTTTTGGTGCGTTACTAATATCCGTAATCGGGCCATTAAATACTTGATTTGGATATGTATCAAAAGTCATGTGTGCTTCCATGTTTTTTTTGAGCATTCCTACAGTACTCTCATCTATTTCAAGCTTTGCTTCCATTTTAGTAATATCTCGAGCAAGAATATAAATAATAGTTGCTGGAGAGGCTAATGTTACTGTTTCACCCTCTCGAGAAACTTTTTCAACAACAAGACCGTCATCAGGCGCCTTTATTTGTTTGTTATTAAATTCTAGCAGTGCTCGCTCATGCTCTGCTTTACGTCGTTTTTCTTGTGCAACAGCAATTTCATAATTTTGGGTAAACTGATCAAAATCATTACGAGAAATATGATTGTGTTCATATAAAATGCGCTGCCTTCCATAAAATGCTTTTTGATATTTGAGCACAGCTTGTGAACTTTCCCATATCGCATGTGTAGAGCGAACCAATGTATCTTGATTACCATCATCAATTGATGCTAAAAGGTGGCCTTTTTTCACTTCTTCATTTTCTTCAACATACATTTTTTGAATAACACCAGGTACAATACTACCAATACGCATAGAGTCTTCCACTTTAAGTGAACCGGTTGCTTTTATAATTTGTGTAATAGTGCGTTTTTGCGCTTTGCCAATGGTAAAAAAGTCCTGATCGGGCTTGGAGAAAAAGTAAAGATAGCCAAACCAAATAATAATAATCAAAGAAAGAAATAAAAGACTTGGAGCAATGAAATGTTTTATATTCATAGATTATCCGGGTAACCAGCTTTAAATAATAAATCGCGATAATTTTGTACAGTTTTTACGGTGAGATTCATCACATCAAATTGTGCCTGTTCCCATGTTTCTTGCGCACGAGAAAAAGCTACACCATTAATTTCTCCAATATCATGTTGTACAACTGCACGTTCATATTGGGCTTGTTGTTGCTTTAATTGTGCTTGCGCTGCTTGTAGTTCTTTTAATTGTCCTTGTACCGTGTGATATGCTGTTTGTACCTCAACAGTAATGATATTTTGAGTATTAATACGTTCAATCATTTTTGCTAATACGATGGCATCATTTGCTCGTGCACGATGTGCGTTACCAAGTCCGTCAAATTGCCAATCGAGTCGAAGAGCGATTTGCCAGAAGGTTCCACTAGGTGTTGATCCTCTACGAAAAAACGTATTGGTAATATTTGTTTGTACAAAAATAGTTGGCAAATATGATTGGGCAAATAAATCTCTTTTACGTTGTTCTTTTAAAATCTCCTGTTCATTAATTCGTAGTTCTTTTCGCAATTTGAATGCATTTTTTAGGTAAAAAGGTAAATCATATTTTTGTGCTGAAGATAAATTATTTGCTAAAAATTCAAGGGTGCTCTTTACAGCAAGTGATTCATCTATTTTTTTTTTGCCAACAAAAAATTTTAGCTTGTCGTGATCTAGCTTTTTTCTATCTTGATAGCCATTGATAATACTTAAAGCACTGGCATAACGGGCGTGTTCTTGTTCCCATTCTGGTTTGGCAAGCAAGCCAACGTTATTTACATTCCATCCTTGGTCAAATTCATGTGTTGCTGCCTGATGTAAAAAATAAATTGACCGTTCTTCTTGCTGTGTACGCCATAAAGATAAATAGCTTTGTTCTACTTGTGATTGTACTTGATCTTTTATTAATGCTACTTGCCACCAAGAAATTTCGCTTTCATGTACAGCAATTTTATATTTTTGTATTGGGCCATTTCCTTGATAAAGAAGTTGCGTGATAATAACATCGAGTTGCTTTGTTGGCAGCACATCGGCTCTATTATTAGATGCGCTCATAGAAAACCGTACCTGGGGCAGATATTCACTGATGGGTATTAATTCAGATCGTTTAAGTGAGCGCCAAAGCTCTTGATTTATCTTTATAATAGAGCGATATTCATGGCCAATTGCACGAGCTTTATTTAGTGAAAGATGAGGTAAATATAACTGTATATCTGCTTTTTTATAAGGGGTAACGGCGTGTTGTATATCGGCAAAGGTAATTTTTTGTGGCCGATAAAAATGACGTTTTACAGAGGGTGGTGTTTTTGTTGATCGTGCTTCCAAAAAAAATGATAGTAAGAACGAGATACAAAAAAATGTGTTGGAAGCTGTTTTCATGACTGCCTTTACTACTCTGAATTATGCATACATAATGCATAGCATTTTTATTTTACGATACAAAAGAGTTGGTGAAAGTCAATAAATTGTGTTACCATAAACAAGTAGTGGGTGTGGGGTAGTAGTGCTGCCCTCTATCTGGGCTGTGCACAGTATTATTTTAGATTATTTCTTTCTATTTGCAATAATTGGGTGGGTTTTGTACGCTATTTTTATTAGGGATTTATGATGAAAAAAATGAAAAAATTGTTTACTTCTATTATTATTGTTTATTTTTCTGCATTTGTTGCTTTAGCAATGGAAGAAACAGGCGATAAGAATAAATTAAGTTACCAAGATGGTAATATGCCTATTGAAAAGAAAGAGGAAGATACGCTTCCATATTATAGGTTTATTGGATCATTTGCATATTTTAAGCAAGAATGTGAGAAGCTTCCTCTTTATAGTGACAAAAATGTACTACATAGTGACAAAAATGTACTACATAGTGACAAAAATGTACTACATAGTGACAAAAATGTACTACCAAAAAAAACGCCACTTAAAAAATATCAGTTTGAAAAATTAATTGGTAAATTTATTAATAAGCAACAATATGACTTAGAAAGGTATGATATTGATGTAGAAAAAAACCGTGAAGAAGAGCGAAAGAGAATAGCAGAAGAGCGAAAGAGAATAGCAGAAGAGCGTAAGAGAATGTGGTGGTGGCAAAAGGTTATTTCTTGGGCATATAGAAAAAAAGAAGTTAAAAGGGAAGTTGAAAAGGGAGACAAAAAAGAGATAAGGCTACCGTTTAAACCAGTTGCTCAGAAACTTATTTTGCCTGCGGAATCTGTTATAGCATTCCATGGAGATCTGCATGGTGATATTCATTCAACATTGGAATTTATTCAACATCTTGCTGATCAGGGTTATATGAAAAAGAATAATGCATATAAGATAGCTAAGAAAAATTTTTATATGATTTTCTTGGGTGATTATGTTGATCGTGGTTGGTACGGAGCAGAAGTTCTTAATACTATTTTGACATTAAAACTTATGAATTGGGATCAAGTATTTTTAGTTCGTGGTAATCATGAAGATGTAACGGTACAAGGCATGTACGGTTTTGCGGATGAGCTTAAGAATAAGTTTCAGATTAATCTTGGGACAACAGAAGAAGGTAAGTATAATTCTTTGGCTAACAAATTATATAATATGCAAGAACTGATGCCGGTTGTTTTATATCTTGGTAACAAAAATGAAAAGAATATAACAGAAGTCATTCAGTGTTGCCATGGTGGAATTGAGATTGGATATCATCCAGGAGATCTATTAAAAAATGAAAAATCTTGTATGTATCAATTGTTAAATATAAGTAAAAAAACGCGAATTAAGAATATAAAGCTAGACAGTTCCAAAGTCAAATCTAATGGTGGTAAGACAGAGGCAGACAAATCTCATGATAAGTCAAAAGAGCAGACGTATGAGAATCTACACGAGCATATTAATAATTTGGATGATCAAGGTGCAGTTATCGATTGTTTAATAAACTATGAATTTACAACACCTGTTAGTATATTTGGAGTAGGATCCTTGGGTTTTATGTGGAATGACTTTAACGTGAGTCCAATAGATAAGATAAAGATAGCTAGAGGAGGTGCTTTATCTTATGGAAAATTTGAAACAAACAGAGTGCTTAAGCATATATATAGACCTGAAGGCGCACAGTATAAAGTATGTGGTATTTTTAGAGCCCATCAGCATGGTACGTTATCTGGAGATTCTGTAAGTCCAATGATGAAACGCATTTGGAATAAAGATGGAATAGGTGCTGAAGAAGATACTGGTGTTGGCAAAATTTGGATTGATGAAAAAGCAAATAATGGACCAGGAGGTCTATGGGATGGTATTGTTTGTACGTTTGCTGTAACACCAAAAGGATTTTATGGTTTAGATGCTGAAGTTAAAAAAATGGGGGATGCTTTTGGCCTATTAACCCTAAAAAATGGTTTTAAAAATTGGAATCTCGATGTTATTCGGTTAAAAGACGGTAAGGTGGTTGTTTCAGACAAGAATGACGATGAAGAAGATGGTGAAGAAGAAAAAGGTAAAGATCAACATTAGTAAATGTGATCTTATATTTTGTTGTTTACCTTATCGTTTTTTTATTGATTTCCTGTTGAATCCACTGCACATTTTTACCTGTTTCAATCCATACATATTGTGCAAGATCGCGCCGTTGTGGATCAAATGTAAGCGTGAGGCCTTTAAATGTATAATTTTTGAGGGTCTCAATGTATTTAATAATATTGTCTTTGGTTGGTGTTTTTCCAATTTTTTTGAGAATATCTGCTAAGATATTGGTAGTAATATATGCTTCAAGTGAAAAAATATCATATGGATGATTATTGGCATCCATTGCTGTACGATAATTTTTTACAATTTCAAGTTCACTTGTATATGGATTAGGAACAACTGCGCCAAATAAAACTTCAAGTCCATGTTGTTTTATGAAGCGTCGGAATGGTTGTTCACCTAGAAACGAAATGCCAAATAGTTGCTTGTTAGTAAGTGTAGGGATACCAATTTGTCTGATGAGCTCTTGAGTTGCTTGTCCGGTGGAAAAAAATCCAATTGCATCAGGTTGTTTTTCTTCTATTATTTGTGCTTGTTTAGTAAAATCGATTGCTGCGCGTGTGTAAGGAATATCTACCCACTCAGTGATGCCGAGACTTTTTAGTGTTTCATGTGCCGCTTTGACTGGCTCTTGGCCATATGCATCATCTTGATAGAAAAATGCAAATTTATATGTGTTATACTCAGTTACTAAATAATTGATAAGTGCTTGCACTTCATCGTTATAGGTTGCTCTCCAATGGATTAAGCCTTTAAGATCAGGTGCGCGGAATTGCGGACCACCAGTAATGGGAAATAGTACTGCAATTTGCTGTTTACGAATATAATCAAGATATGAATTAAGTGTTGGGCTACCAACAGGTAGTAAAATAGTGTTTATATCTTTTTTTATAAATCCGTTTATGTTTTGGCGGGTTAAATAAGGTACATAATCATCATTGTGTATAATAGTACGCAGTTGATGTCCATTAATGCCGCCAGTTTGATTTGTTTGGTTAATAGCTACGGACATGCCGCGTTTAGTGCGCTGACCCATAATTGGTACGCCCAGTTCTAGTGCCATTGAAGATCCAATAAAAAAATCTTTTTTTCTTTTTTGTTTATATGTGGGTGTTCCTTTAGCAATTGCCGTCACAATATTATATGTTTGATATAGAGCAAAATTTTCTTCTGTTTTCAAATTATTCCGATATAGCGTGATAGGAGTTGTATCAACACTTGAGCCAACGGTGATAACAGCAAACGCATCATAAAAAAAATTGTAATATTTACGATGTGCTATAGTAGGTGAAGAAAGAACTGCCCATGCGGTAGCGCCTTTGTCTTGATCGAGTAATCCAAGACCATTGCTTGCGCGCTGCTCTTTCATCCAATCTTCTGTTTTGATAATTACTTTGATATCAATTGGACTTGTTCTATCCTTTTTATTATTCAACTGATGATAGGTAATAGTTGAATCGATATGGGTACTAAATAAATTTCCCATTTTTTCTTCATCAATTATGTTGTTTTTTCTACCAACATGAGAGATACGGATGAGCTCTGATGGCTTTTTATCTACACTTAAATATATTGCAAGTGGCAACGTATTGAATAAACGATTAATCCATGAGGCAAGTGGAATTGCTTCTTCAGAAAGATGGGCCATGCGTATTTTGAGCTCACGCTTTAGTCCGAAATTTTGCCAATAGCTTTTGGTTTCATGTTTTCCACGAATATAAAAAACATTATCAGGATTTTTTTCAAGAAGATTAAGCAACACATTGAGTGTTTCCAGGTTGTATGCAGAACGATTAATAGAGTCGCCATTAAAAACAAAATAAGTATCAGCTTGAGTTATTTTAAGTGTATCGTCGATGATATTTTGTTTTTGTAAACTAGTGAGACAACGTATAAGTGAGTGAAGTGCACCATGTAAATCTGACCATACATATATTTTTGTGTTTGGTTTACAGTGTATATGTACGACTGTATCACCGGTTAATTTTTGTGTTTCTCTGTGGTCAACAACTTCTTTGAGTAATGTGTGAAAGTTTACTTCATTCCATGTTATTTTTTTTCGTAGTCCAATTTTATGTGTCCATCTGAGTAATGGATTCGTGGTGATTGATTGATGGAAGGTAGTATAGTCTGGATCAAGCCAGTTATTGTTATCACTTGGTGGATATTCAGAATATGCAAGTACATATTCTTTTAATTTTGTAAGTGTTGAAAAAGCATGTAAACTATTAGCTGCAAAAACAAGTAATATAATAAGAGAGTTGAGAGTAGAGCTTTTTTTTTTGTTTATATTCATAAATTTCCTACCAAAATATAAATAAATATATTGAAGTGGTAATGACTATGGTATGTAGAAGGATAATAATAAATTTTTTATATACAATTGGTATGTTTATCGCAAAAGCGTCGATAATGTTAGTAAAAAAGACTAAAAAACTACCACCCAAAAATAAGAAGAAAAGATAATCAGAAAGCATAAAATAACCGGTGTTTGGTGATAAATTTTCGATGACAAATCTGTATGCCAAAATTGCTGTGATGCTACCAGTTGAAAGAGAAATACTGGTGCGAGATGATGTATCACCAAAAGAGAACGTAAACAAGGTGAGATAAAAAATAAGAAGCAATGGCAATAAAATTGAAATAACGTATCGAGTACCATGACGTGCATAATCAATGGAAAATACAATGCTCGGGTATTGTAATGTTTTACGCTCATCATGTATATCAAGTGTCGATTCTCCATATCCAGAAATAACTGTTATATCAATTTTTTGCCATCCTGTTGTACGTACATCGGGTTTGACTGAAAATTCTTGATTGGATGATGCAAGTAAAATATTTTCTGGTGAAACTAATGGATGTGTTAAAACAAAATAAATGCGATGATCATCAAGTGGAAAATATCTATAATCAAGATTGGCAGCAACATGTGCTCGTATGGGAAATCGTGCCAGAAGTTTTTTATCCAGGACGGTAACGTTAGGTTCGCTTCTTTCTATAATAGTTCCGCGATCAAACTCAAATTTTTTAAGCGTTTCAAGTGAAATAATACCAGGATTAAATAAGAACCAAACAATGCCAGAAAATAAAAAATCATTATTAACTATATCGAATTTTTGAAATTCATGTATGTATAATCCTGTAGTAACCTCATTAGGGAATCCACCAAGTTCTTTTACTGTTTTTGGTGTAACTATTTCTATTTGTGGTGATTTTTCATGAATATGTAATGCTGATAGTCCCTTAAATAACGCGAACGTAATGCAGGCGACACTTATGCAAATTGCGGTAATTTGAAAAATAGGAGATATAACTTTTATTAATTTATCTTCTACATTGTCTGTCATGTCATCCTCATTTGTATGCGCACCTTTTTATTGGTCATAGTGTTGCAATCACTGGTGGTGAAAGTCAATGAAGTAATAATACCCTTGAGCAATGAAGCAAAAAAAAAGTAGGGTGCTATCTAGTACAACAGAAGGATTATCCGTTATAATGCTTTTAAAGTTGTTTGTTTAAAAATAAGTATGTCTGTTTACGATGATGCGTTGGCCAGCTTTAATATGAACGAAGAAACGGGTGGAAGAGTAATGCGTGAGTTTACATTCAGAAAGTATGTTGAAACAATTCCAAAAGATATCGAATGTTTATTGGCTGCAGACATTGGTGGAACAAATAGTAATTTTGGTATTTTTCAGCAAAAAAATAGTCAATTAAACATGTTGTTTTCTTTGCATACAAAAAGCCAAACAGTAAAAAATTTTACTGATGTTGTGCGCGATGTCCTTGAGCAGGTACAAAAAGAGTATAACATTATTTTAAAATATTGTTGTTTTGCTGCAGCAGGGGTACCGTCTGAAGATCGAATGTATTGCAAGCCAACTAATTTAGATTTCGTAATTGATGCTCAAGATATTATGAAAAATACCGATTTAGAATGTGCTTTTATTGTTAATGATTTTTTGGTTATCGGGTATGGTTTGAGTAGTATTGACGAGAAAGATTTAATTAAAGTCAATCAAGGTAATGTTCGATTTAAAGCCAATAAAGCTATTTTGGGTGCCGGTACTGGCTTGGGAAAGTCAATTTTGTATTGGTCAGATGAATATAATCGTTATATACCGTTACCCTCAGAGGGTGGCCATGCGGACTTTGTTGTACAAAACCATATTGAGTATGATTTGATGGCCTTCATAAGAAAAAATGAAGGGCAAGAGTGCAATGTTTCGTGGGAAGATGTACTTTCTGGTGATGGTATCAGGCGATTGTATACATTTTTTAGATCATGCAATAGTGATGATATAAAAAGTCTTGGCAATGGCCCACATCCGGATGAAATTTTTAATGCGTGTAACGAAGATGAACATTGCAAAAAAACATATGAGCTATATAAAAAATTATATGCTCGATGTGCAAAAAATTTTGCTCTTGATGCGCTTGCTCTTGGCGGTATCTATATTGCTGGCGGCATTGCTGCACATAATGTACAAATGTTTCGAGAAAAAGGTTTTATGGAAGAATTTATTAACTGTGGAAAACAACAAGAGCTGCTCAAAACAGTACCCATTTTTATCGTTGCCGATTATAATGTAAGTCTTTATGGTGCTGCTCAGTATCTGGTGATGGATAATATGTGCGATAAATAGTTAAGCATTTATTATTTTGTTGCACATTTGTAAAAAAAGAAAAATCGAACATAACAAATGGGATCATCGGTGAAACTATTTTCTTTCGAGTACCAAAAAGTCAGTTTGGTTGATCATGATGAACTACAGCAGTATGTAGTGCGGTTGCAGCAGGAAGTTGAACGGGTTAGTAGCACGCGCTTGTCAGAATATGAAACTAACTATGCATCAATTAATTTGCCGAGGGACAAAAAGAATATTGAATGCGTAAAGAAAGTAATTGCTCAGAAAAAAAAACTTGAGCCGAGCGTGATGGTAGTCGTAGGTATTGGCGGATCTAATCTGGGAACAATTGCTGTGCAAGAAGCGCTATTTGGCCGTTTTTATAATGAGCATATTCCTGAAACAAAAGTATATTTTGCAGATACAGTTGATACTGATTATTTGTGGGATATTGTTTTGCTTGTTGAACAAGAGCTAGAAGCAGGTAAAAATATTTTATTAAATGTAGTCAGCAAGTCTGGTACTACTACAGAAACAATCGCGAATTTTGAACTTTTTTTAGAACTACTCAAGCGATATAAAAAAGAAGATTGGTATGAGCATGTTGTGGTAACAACCGATCAAGGTTCTATGCTGTGGAAATGGGCAGTGGAATACAATGTTATAGTTTTGGCAATACCAAAAATAGTTGGTGGTCGGTATTCTGTTTTTTCTGCCGTTGGGTTGTTTCCGCTTGGCATGATGAATGTTGCTATTGAGCAATTGTGCACTGGCGCTGAAAGTGTTATTGATTCATGTATTGGTGCTGGAGATACCAATATAGCGGCTGTTCGCGCAGTACTTCTTTTTGCGCAGTATAAAAAAAACATTCCGATACATGACTTATTTTTATTTTCAGTTGATTTGAAAAGTATTGGCCGGTGGTATCGGCAACTGATGGCAGAAAGTTTAGGAAAAGATGGTAAAGGGCTAATGCCGACAATTTCGATTGGTAGTACTGATTTGCATTCAATGGCACAGCTCTATCTAGGTGGGCCTAATAATCGATTTACTACGTTTGTGACAATAGAAAAAAGTAAATCAAATATTGTGTTACCGACATTTGATGATTTTGAAAAACTTGTTGCCAACATACAAGGCATACCAGTATCCTCTATTATGCAGGCAATTTTTAATAGTGTGTATACGGTATATAAAAAGCAGCAATTGCCTTTTTGTAGCATCACATTACCAGAAAAATCTGCATTTTATGTTGGGCAGCTGTTACAGACAATGATGATGGAAATTATGTATCTCGGTTTTTTGTTTGGGGTCAATCCGTTTGATCAGCCGCATGTTCAACTATATAAAAAAGAAACACGAAAACTATTGGCTGAAAGATGAGTATGAGTAATTGTACCATTATTATTTTAGGGGCCACAGGTGACTTGGTAAAACGTAAATTAATTTCTTCGTTATACAAGTTACTGGCAGAAGAAAAAATCGAAAAAGTGTGTATTGTCGGTGCTGCGTTTGAAGATGAAACAGTTGAAAATATTTTAGAGCGTGCAAAACCATTCATTACAAAACTAAATGAAGCTATTTGGCAAAAACTTACTAATAGCTTCGTGTATCAACAATTAAGTTTTACGAAACAAGAAGATTTTGTAGCACTTGAAAAGACAGTTACAAGATTAGAGAAAAAATATAAGCTTTCTGGCAATAGATTAATTTATCTGGCTGCAGCACCGCACTTTTTTTGTGAAATTACACAACATTTAGCAACGTCAAAGCTTGCACGAAAGATTAATGATAAAAAACAAAATTGGCATCGTATAGTTTACGAAAAACCATTTGGTCACGATTTGCAGTCAGCACATGAAATTAACGAATGTATAGCACAGCATTTTTATGAACATCAAATTTACCGTATTGATCATTATTTAACAAAAGAGTTGGTCGGCAATATTTCATTAATTCGTTTTACCAACTGTGTATTCGAGCCATTGTGGAATAATCGATATATTGATAATGTACAAATAATTGTTAGCGAAAATCTGTGCGTAGAAAATAGAGGTGCATATTACGATAAATATGGCGCACTTAAAGACGTAGTACAAAATCATATGATGTCACTGCTTGCACTTATTGGTATGGAATCTCCAGAAAAATTAAGTGGTGAGTCGGTTGCCATCGAGCGTGCGAAAGTGCTGGAAAATGTACAACTTATCGATGCAGTACTTGGTCAATATAAAAATTATACAAAAGAAAAAGCGGTAGTACCGAATTCAAAAACAGAAACATTTGCAGCGTTATATTTGCAGGTTAATAATCGGCGATGGGCTGGAGTGCCGTTTTATTTAAAAACGGGCAAATGTTTGGATAAGAAAGAAACAGTTATTCATATTAAATTTAAACAGGTTGATTGCTTGTTGGCCAAAGATTGTCCGAGTGATTCTAATTACTTGACAATTCAAATTGCTCCAGAAGCGACGTTTGCATTAAGTTTAAACGCAAAAAAACTTGGCCAATCAAGTGTGATGCCAATAAAAATGGAATTTTGCCATAGCTGTTTATTTGCAGAGCAAACACCGCAAGCGCATGAAATTTTATTGTACGAGATTATTAAAGGCGAACGCTCTATTTCGGTTCGTTTTGATGAGATCGAATATGCATGGAAGTTAATTGATAATGTTGATGCCATGAACTTACCGATACATGAATATGAACCGGGCAGCACTGGGCCAAAAGCATTAGAAACATTTGCGCAAAAACATGGAATGAGGTGGAGATCATGAATGTGGGAATTATTGGCTTGGGTAGAATGGGTCTTGCAATTGCGCAGCGTATACTTAATGCAGGTCATACTGTGGTTGGTTTTGATTTGTCCAAAGAATTAATGGGTCAATTAACAATGATGGGTGGCGATACAACAGATTTGATTGAGCAGGTTGCCCAGCAAGCACGTATCATATGGCTTATGGTTCCAGCTGGCGAAGTTGTTGATAGTGTGATTGAACAATTATTACCACATTTGAAAGGTGGCGATATTGTTGTTGATGGTGGTAATAGTAATTTTCATGATTCGATGCGACGAGCAGATCTTTTTGCGGCAAGAGATATGTTTTTTTTAGATTGTGGTACATCTGGAGGTTTGCATGGCAAAGCAGTTGGTTTTTGTTTGATGGTTGGTGGAGATAAGGCTGCGTATACAAAAATTTATCCATTACTAGAAGCAATTGCAATGCCAGAGGGTGTCGGTTATATGGGTCCATCGGGAACCGGTCATTATGTAAAAATGGTACATAACGGTATTGAGTATGCATTGTTACAAGCGTATGCGGAAGGTTTGCATGTTATCAAAGAGGGCACATTTAAAGATCAGGTGCTTGATTTAGATGAGATTACACGTGTATGGAATAATGGGTCTATTATTCGCTCATTTATCTTGCAATTGTTGCATGATATTGTTCAAAAGGATCAAGAATTAAAGAATATTTCAGGTGAAGTTGCAGCAACCGGGATGGGTAAGTGGACAGTTGAGGAAGCAGAGCAACGAAATATTCCGGTAGATTTGATTAAACGCTCACTTGAAATTCGAGATTGGTCGCAACAAACGGGTGGTAACTATGCAACTAAATTAGTTTCGATGTTGCGAAACTCGTTTGGTGGGCATGAATTTAAAAAAATTGAAAAATGAAAATAATTGATATTAGCTGGCCAATAACAGAAGATATGACTAACTACAAAGACAAACAAGTAGTCCAGTTCAAACAAAACAAAACATTTGAAAAAGATAGTGTACGAGATTCAATAATAACGCTTGGTTCACATACTGGTACGCATGTTGATGCGCCATCACATTTTTTACAAGGTGGTAAAACTGCGGATCGAGTAAGTCTTGAATATTTTATTGGCGTATGTAAGGTGTTCGATTTAACGCAGGTAACAGAATCTATCTCAGTGAGAGATTTAGAAAAATTTTTTATTGAGTCTGGCGATATTTTATTATTTAAGACAAAAAATAGCTCATTAGTTCCAACACAAAAGTTTAACTACGATTTTATTTTTATTAATAAAGATGCCGCGCAGTATTTATCTGAAAAAAAAATCAATACCGTTGGTATTGATTATCTTGGTATTGAACGTGGCCAGCCGGACCATGAAACACACAAGACGTTTTTAGAAAACAATATTGCTATCATTGAGGGCCTACGTTTAAATCATGTTGATCCGGGAGAATATATGCTGTGTTGTTTGCCACTTCTTACTATTGGTTTAGAAGCGGCACCTGCACGAGCTGTATTACTCAGATAACTATAATTTTTATTTTGTGAATTAAGGGTATGTATTGCTATAACGGTGTGGGTTGCCGTTGTAATCATCATATACATAAGAGCTATAACTATATGGATAAACATGGTGATAGTAGCCATATGGCCTTCGATACCAAAACCTGGAGTAGTGTCGTCTTTGGGTGTTTGGAGATTGTTTTTTGTAACCATATTGTTTTTTTTTGTACGGATAGTGAGTGCCACGTAATGGATAGGGCTGTAGTCGTACCCCACGTGAGCGCCTTGCTAGTTTTGATTGTCTTTCACTTCTTTGTGGGATTGTCAGGCGAGAAATTCTCGTACTTTGTTTTCTATTTGCATGTCTTGCAGCTTGTACAGCACGCTGTGTGTATAAAATCGTACTACCTACTAGAATTAAAACGATGACGATTATTAATTTGTGCGGTTTATTTGGTTTTATCATAATGCTTATCTTGATTTGCGTATGCCAATCTTTCCGCGTCCACGATCATATATCTTGATACGATGATGTGATGTTGATGAACTAATACTTCTACCATTTGCTTCTACATAAAAATCGAAACCATACTCGTGAGGAACTTTACGTGATTCACCTGGAGATAATGTTCGAGAATCGTGGCCTTCTGCTTTAAAGCGAATGCTATATGGTGTATCGTTAAAAACACGCCAATAATCTTTTCCTTGAGAGTCTACATAATCATCGTAATATTGACTTGGTTGGCGTTTGTTACCACTTACGATGGTAATACCAAAACCTGGTGCTCCCCACCATCCTCCTCTACCGTAGTAGCCACTACCGCCCCATGGTCTATGATAGCCCCAACCACGTCTATGCCAACCAAAACCCCTGTTTCTCCAATAGCGGCAACTGGTAGCAAATACTGCTGAAATAGCTATTAATAGTACTAAAAACCCTTTTTTGTTCATGATTTCCCCTAAAAAAACTAAGAGCCCTTTTTATTTTATAATAGTAAATTTTATATATAAAAATCAACAATATTTTGACTAAACAAGAGGCTAATTTTTTGACAGAATGATAGGGTATTTTCTAATGGTTTATTTTGATAGAGAAAATACTAATTTTGTCTTATCAATAATCTTTTTAGAAATATAGAAAAAAGATTATTGATTTGTTTGATTCACTTATAGAAGATTAAGTGGCTTTTATCCCCAGCTACGCTGATCTTGTAACAAAGAAATAATTTTTTCTCCAAATTCTTGTGCAGCACTTGGGCCGGTAGCAGTAATTAACGTATCGTCTACAACGACTTCTTTGTTGATATATTTTACGCCATGTTCTTTGAAAATATCACCAAGCTTACCATCACCGTTCCAACCAGTTGCTTCTTTACCAGTTAGTACACCAGCATTCGCTAAAATACGGGTAGAAATACAAATTGCTCCTAGTGGTTTGCCGGCAGTGTTTACTTTTTTGATTATATCGTAGCTTACTTGATTATCAAGATGTTCCATTGCTCCAGGGCCACCAATAAAAAAAATACCACCGCAATCATCAATATTAATATCTTTAATAACCATATCAACGGTTGTTGTGGATTCATCTTTTCCTATTGCTGTTCCCGGTTTGTTGCTTGCAGTCATAACTTGAAAACCCACTTCTTCCAATAGTTTTTTTGGTATACCATATTCTTCATGCTGATAGCCTTCATGTGCAACGACAAAAACAATTTTTTTATGATTCATAATGATCCTTTTTTGTATATGCGCTTATAATGTGTGCTATTGTCCTGTATAAATAGAGGAATCGCCCCATATTACCTCAGCTTATTGTTGATTATCAAGTTTGCAAGAGCTTTGGTTGTTTGTATGCAGTTGAGTATAGACTTTTTATGTTCTTAGCATTATTTTTTAGCCACCAGGTAACTTTGCATGCTTGATAATTGATTTCTTTTTTTTTAATTTTCTGTTCTAAGGGTTCAATTATAACTGAACTATTGTTGTCTAGTATAAATGATAGTGGTTTTTGGGTAATACGAATTACGTTGTTATTTTTAATAGCTTTTTTTAAATCAAAAAAGCTTATCAATCCTGTTTTTTTCATACTTCCTTCCCATAGTGGCATATATATTTTTTTTACTTCTATTTTCGTGCACAAAAGTGCAATTGCATCAAAGGTAACTTTATTTGGTTGCAGTAAAATGATATGGTTAATTCTTGTTTTACCCGTAGTTTTGATGATATGTGGAATAAGTGTATACTCAATCCAAGAGCATGAAGAAATTCGTTGACCAATAACGCCGGGATCTACAAGAACTAACTTTTTTTTGGTGTTGATGAGTGTAACATGGCCGTTATTGCATGGTACTTCTATAGTATGGCACCTGTCTTTTTTGTAAAAACTACAAAATAAAAGTGTTAAAAATAATAATATTGCAAAAATTATTGTACTGATGAAGAGTGTCCGAGTTTGTTTATTGAATAATGTTATCAGAATGCATATTGGTATCAATGCAAGTATATAAAGTGGAGGTTTAGGAAAACCGAATATAAAGCGATTGCTGGGCCACTCTAACAACCAACACCACCATGAGCTCATATACTCCAAAAATCGAATAAGCAAGCTAGTTGGTAGTCCAATAAGTTCTCCAAAAAATATAAGAGAACACAGTAGTAAAAAAATTGTTAGAACAGGGCTGAAAATGAGATTGCCTAGTAGAGATAGCATTGAAAGGGGAATACCCCAGCAAACCAAAATCGGAAAAGAAATGAGTGTCATAAAAAGCTGAATTTGTACAAAACGTACGATCCAGAGGGTCAAAGGGTTTATTTTGGTATGATTCATATTTGCTAGTATATATTTTTTATATACAAAAGTCCCTTTATAGCGTTGATTTTTTCTTATTATTTCTATTAAAATGTTCATAATAGGCAAAGGAGTGTATTATGAAAACAATTTTTGATAATAAAAAAGTTCGTCAATATTGGAAAAGAACAATGGAGTCAAGCAAAAGAGCGATGTCTCGTGGTGCTTCCAACATCTCTAAAATTATCTCATGGGCACGCTGTGAAAACTGGCGCGGTAGAAAAGAAAACAAAAAATAGCAAATACTTAGTAGCTTACTACAGATTACTTACTTTTTTCGATAACTAATAATGCTGTTTCTGAGCGTGTAATGTTTTGTCTTGACTTACTCTTTATGCATTATAGCCTATCTGACAACACTATTTTAGTTGTTTTAAGAGGTAGTATGAAAAAATTAATAGTTGCGTTTCTATTATTGGGTGTTAATGGTTTATCTTTTACAATGGAGGAACAGAATAATAGAGATAGTGAATTTGTTGGTAATTTAATAGATAGTGATCAAAATCAAAATACTTTTGAGCAAGAGAATTTGTTACAGTCTTTGCCTTATGACATAACAAAAACAGAAAATATAAATGATTTTACAATAAAAGCTGTACATGCGTTACTTGGAAAGACGACCGGTAACCACATAAAAACAGCATTTTTACGGGACACGCTATTAAGTCTTTTGGGTCTAACAAACTATGTAATAAAAATGCCTGATAATAAAAATAAAGAAGTGCTTTATACACAAATTGATACTAGTGTTGAGATATTACGATCTTTTGCGCAAGCTCCTTACTCAAACGAATTTAAGCAGCATGTTATACAACAAATATTTATAGTTCACGGGGCGTTTCTAGCGTATTTAACTGTATCAAAAAAGACAAAAACTGAGAAAGAAACATAATGAAATCAGAAAATAACCTAAAGGATTTTTTAGAATACAAAGCATATAAGTTACGCATGTATTCATTAATAATGACTTCTAAGGCTGGTTCGGGGCATCCAACAACGTGTTTGTCTGCAGCAGATGTGACTGCTGCTATTTTTTTTGATGCGATGCATTATGATCCGCATAATTTTGATAACCCAGATAATGATCGTTTTGTCTTATCAAAAGGCCATGCGTCTCCATTGTTATATGCAGCATGGAAAGAGGTTGGTGTAATCAGTGAAAGTGATTTATATACTTATCGAAATATTGATTCACCGATTGAAGGGCATCCAACATTACGCTTCAAATATGCAGAAGCGGCAACTGGTTCATTAGGGATGGGATTATCAATTGGTGCTGGCATGGCGCTTAGTGCTAAAATTGATAAACGTGCCTTTCGTACTTATGTATTACTTGGTGATGGTGAAATTGCTGAAGGGTCTATATGGGAAGCCGCTGAGCTTGTACACTATTATAAATTAGATAACTTAATAGCGATTGTTGATTGTAATCGTTTGGGCCAAAGTGCACCGACGATACATGAACATCATGTACACAGATATGAAGAAAAATTTAAAGCATTTGGATGGCATACTCTTGTTATTGATGGACACGATATGCATCATATTGTTAAAGCACTGCAAAAGGCCCGTGAACATAAAGATCATCCAACGGTAATTATTGCCAAAACATTTAAAGGTCACCCAATCACGCGTGTCGAAGACAAAATAGGTTTTCATGGCAAAGCATTTGAGAAAGAAGAAGTTAATGAAGTTTTGCAAGAGTTGGCAGAGAAATACCCAGATTCAGCGGTATTTGATGAAAAAAACTTTGATTGGAAACCAAAAGTACCAGAAGTTTCTGCTGATGTATCAGATCCACAACAGTGTATTGGTGTAGAAATACCAGATCCACTATACAAGTTTGGTGATATGGTACCAACACGCAAGGCGTATGGGAAAGCACTCGCTGATTTGGGTGATGAGTGTAAAAGTGTTGTGTGTCTTGATGCTGAAGTAAAGAATTCTACATTTACAGATATTTTCGAAGAAAGACACCCAGATCGTTTTGTGCAATGTTTTATTGCAGAACAGAATATGGTGAGTATGGGTGTTGGTATGGAGCGAAGAGGTAAAATACCATTTATTTCTACATTTGCATCATTTTTTTCCCGTGCGTACGATCAAATTCGTATGGCAGCTATTGGGAATTCAAGTTTGCGTTTAGTTGGTTCACATGCTGGGATTTCTATTGGGCAAGATGGACCATCACAAATGGGACTGGAAGATATTGCATTAATGCGAGCGCTACCGGGCTCGGTTGTTTTATATCCATCTGATGCAATAAGTACACATAAATTGATTGGAGAGATGGGTGAATATAATCAAGGTATTAGTTATCTACGTACAACACGGATGGCAACACCAGTATTATATGATAGTTCAGATAATTTTCCTATTGGAGGTTGCAAGGTTGTTAAACAAAGTGAAAGTGATGATATTTGCTTGATTGGAGCTGGTGTTACACTACATGAAGCGCTCAAGGCTTATAAATTATTAATTGGTGATAGTATTGTAGCATCAGTAATTGATTTATATTCAATTAAACCACTTGATATACAAACAATTATTGATATTGCTAATAAATCAGGTAAAAAAGTCATTACAATAGAAGACCATTATCTTGAGAGTGGCTTAGGGCAAGCAATTACATATGTATTACGTAATACTAATATTCATATCGAATGTTTAGCAGTAACTGAATTACCACGCTCAGGTAAGCCAGAAGAATTACTTGCTTTGATGAAGATTAATGCAGGTGCGATTGTACAGAAAGTAAAAATGATGCTTACTAAAGAATCAAAAACAGATAGAAAGATAATAACTTAGTGAATGGTAGATGATTTTTGAGATAAGCGAAAAAAGACACTAGTGCTTATTGCGTTAGTGTCTTTTTTAATGGCATCTAGATATATAAATTAAATTATCATTTATATTTTATATTATTCACTAGAGATAGGATGATTAAATAACTAATATTAAAAGCAGCAAATGTACATAATCTCTGATTTATTGTTAAATCTGTATAGCTTTGTGCAGTATGATCTTGGTGATGTATATGAGATATTGCTCTTAAGATTGGCTTCCGTGGGTAATCGGTCAATTTTTTTGTTGTGAATGGTATTTCTTTATCAGTTATTGATTCATATGTCATTAGGGCACACGCTATTGACAAAATGAAATATGATGTTCCAGTAATAATACTACCAATATTACTATTAGGTTTGTTATTTGTTATTTGCGTGTAGTGTCTAAATGTCATTATCATTAATGGTCCGATCGCAAGTGCAGGGAATAAGGAAAACATACTATTTGTTGTATGATATGATATTTTTTTTATAGTTCCATATTTTTTATCCCATTCGTTACATATTTTATTCCACTTCAGATATTCGCTTGTTTTTAACTTAGCAATTTCTGTGTTATTAAATTGTAATCCATAATTTTTTTGTATTATATTGGATAATATTTTTCTTGGTCCGGCACTTGTAACTATGCAAGAAATGTTATTTAAAAATACACCGGATAAAAATGGATTTTTCTTTAGTTGTATAGTAAAAAATGTCTTTGTTTTATCCAAAAAATTAATAGCATCTTGAGTGCTTATACTACTTAGAGCATGCGATAGAACTATATTGCCAGCTGCTTGACATAATTGAGTAATATTTTGTGGTTTGTTTAGCAAAATATATGTTTCTTCTGATCCTACTGAAAGTGAATTTGCAATTATGAGCGCTTTTTGTAATAAATTATTATTTGGTACAATTTGTTTTTTAAGAATCATTGTATCAAGGAGATTTTCAAAATCTATCAAATTATTAAGCCTAATATTGTTGAGGTTAACTTTTTGCCCTATATTCTTATATGGAAATTGTTTTAATATTTCAGCAAAAAGTGAATTTGGTTGATAAAGATCTGCATCTTTGCCACCATTTTTACGATAGATCTTAAGCTCTTTTTTTTTCTTTTTATTCCATTTAGCAGTACTAGCATCGTGTACTATATTACTTGTACGGTGTTTTTTAGATTTACAGACAAGATTATATTTTGTAGGTGGTCCTTCTTCCATTGCGAGTGAAGCAGAAAAAATAGTGGATGCAATGGAAAGCCAAATAAATAGCGATAATTGTTTTTTAGAATTCATAAGTTTTCCTTAAAGAAAAAAATTGTGAACGTATCTAGAAAATATGGATGTTGATACACCTTGAAAAGTAATTATATATACAAATAGCTATATGTAAATATTTTTAAGCTAGTTTTTTCTTATTGAATAAATATTCTCAGTTTTCTGATTTCATATTTTTGAATTGGCTTTGTTTCGTACCAATTATTAATTTTTTGTATGATTGCAGGTAAATTTTTAATAAATTTATCTATTATGAAACTCAAATGAAGCATTGGGCGACCATTAAATGTTGTATATACCTGCTTCATTTTTTCGTGGAAGGGAAATCGTCGTTTAGAAAAAAATGGTCGTCCTCGGCTATATAATCCTTGTGGGTCAATGATTTGAATAATATCGCTGTGTGAGTACAAAGAATAAATTTTTTTAAAGATAGGATCTGCTGTATAATATGCCGTTTCTTTTTGTACTGGACATCCAAGTAAGATAAGTTCATCAACATACAGAGCAAACGCATTTTCTTGTTTATGTATTTTTGCCAGATTGAGTGCGACGTTTCCACCATGGCTGTGTGCAATGATTCGTATTATTGGTTGTGTGTTGTATGTATTTTTATATTTAATTGAAATGTTTTGTAATGCATGATACAAGTTGCGTGCTTCTTTTTCTCGTTCAGTAAAACTTAATTTTCCTGACCAGCCAAAAATATATGCGTGTTCTCGTGGATAGGTATCAGGATTATTGATTGTTAATATTTCCATATGCCTACGCAAACGATATTGTGGATCAACTTCTGAAATGTGCTTAAGTCCTGGTACTGAATGAAAATAGGGTAATTTTTTAATTCCCAAAATGCGTGCAGGTTTTTGAGCAAGTTTATGTAGAATTTTTAATGCTCTTATTGATGGCCGTGTGCCATGAATCCATATAGTAATGATTGGTATTTTTTCTTTTTTTTCTTGCTCTATTGTATTAAATAAGCTTTGTTTTTTTATGATCACCTTTTTCTTGATCATATTTTTATAGGGATTACAACCGGTCAAGCAGGTTAAAATAGTACTTATACATAAAAAAAACTTTTTACTACTAATATTCTTCATACCCTCATTATAACGTATAGCTTTTGATAATTATAATGTATGGATTTTTATAGCTCAAAATCCTCAAAAATAAAAGGTCTTTTTTGATGCAAAAGATGATTGATGGCTTGTATTGGAAAAAAATAAAAAAAGATAAATAAAAACATTAAAAACTGTTGCAATTATATCGTACGTTTCGATATTATGAAAGTAGGTAGGGGGAAGTAGCCTTTATGATCTAACGGTTTCGGCTGTTACACCATAAAGCTCCTTGCATTATCAGAGATGGTAATGCAAGTATACTGACTCTCTACCTACGTTTTTTATGTGATTGCTTAAACTATGATTGCTTAAACATGGAAATGGAAAGAACAAGCTAATCAAAATTGAATATAAAAACAGTTCCAACATATCACCTTTTGCCTAAGCCTACTCATCTTTTTATATTTTCTTTCCATCGTATATGTTGTTCTTGTGTTCTTTTAGATATTGCTTCAAGATAGAGCATAATGAGCCTATTTCTAAAAAAAATAATAATAAAAAGCCGGTTGCTAAAAAGAAGATCAGATAAGAAGAATAAAAAATAGTATAAACGATAGTGTATGTATTGAATCCTGGAGTATGAGTATACACTCCAGGATTCAACCATACTAACCCCGATAACAGGGAATATTGTTATTTCTTGTTGATGATATTAGCAAGCCATTCAGGTGAATCTTCAGCTATTTTTTCAGTATTTATAGTGATATTTATATATCCTTTTTGAACACCTAAATATACTGCACCACTAGCAGCACCAGCTGCACCCGCAGTTAAAAGAAGCGCTGCGCCACGGTTTCTAGCTTTTTTGTTTGCAGCATCAATAAGAGCTTGTTGTTGTGCAATTTGATTTCGACTATCTGCAATCTCAGCTTTTAAATTCGCTTTCTTCTGCTTTAGGATTCTGTTTTTACTGTATACACCATCAACCTCTTTTTTAGAGAATGTTGCTGTATCTCCAGCAACTGCAAGCTGTACACATGAAATAAGTTGATTACCAACTTCAATAACGTGTTGTCTTGGCCATTTTGATGATAAGTGATGATCTAAGTAATTCTTTGTACGATTAGTAAACATATTAGCGCATGCAGAAAGTTTAGTAGGTATGTTTTGATCATTATTATTTTTATTAATTGTATTGTTCCTAACTTTCTTGTTATCAATGATGAGCAAGCTGTTACTGATTACTTTATTGATTTTCCTTCTATCATTCTTTTTGTGTCTTTTAACGTAATAGTCATGAATGCGCTTCACAATAAAATGTTGTGTATCATCTATAGATAAAAGCTTCTTTTTTGGTTTAGTAGCATCTTCTGGTAGAGTAAGTTTATCTTCGGCATGTTCAGGAATCCAACCTGTTTTGAGTACATGAAATGCGAAACAAAGAGTTTTATCTGTTATATCGCTATAGAAATTATGGTTGCTCAATGTTTTTCTCGGAATAATGGTATACTCGCCAGATCCTTCAAGTACTTTATTATATGAAGATTCTGTGGTATTCTTTTCTTACATGGCATGTGAGAGTGTACTAAGTAAAGATAGTGACAACAAAGTTATTTTGTTGAAATTCATATGATATTCCTCATATTGTTTGTTAGATTGATAAAGCACTACTTTGCTTGATTACTACGCTCTTGCCTGAATACTGCTCGGGCCATACACACTTCATGTAGCAAAACACGTTCTATAAACAGCAACATTTATAGATATATGTATGACATGCCTTTTTTAGTGATGGGTTAATTAGAAAAATGAATAGCTTTTCAGCTTCATTATTATAAATAAGGGGTACATAAGCGCTATTTTTATATTTCTATCTCTTTCTCGTTCTTGTTTTATTTCATTAATTTTATTGTCTATCCATTTCTGGTTTTTATCTAAAAATTTCTTGTATTCTTGTTCTTCCTTACACATTTCTATTTCCTCTTTCTCTGATTCTTTATAAAGACCAAAAAGTATCCACCTTGCAGTTGGGTTTCTTCTTTCAGTCAGAGTAAATCTGTTATATAAAAACTCTTTTTCTCTCTCTTCACTACCATTTAATAGCGGGCCATTGAGAGAATCTTCTTCTTTAAATTCACCAGCTTCTATGTTTATTAAACGAATTCTTTTTGCATATCCAAGCTTTATCGCCACCCTATTTTCTTTAACCTTTAATATTTTGTTTTCTAATTTTATTCTAGCTCTTTTTTCTTTTTGTCTAGTTTTATCTTTTGGTGCGCATGTTGTAATACTATTGAGTGCAAGGAGAACAGAGCCGAGTAAGAAAATATAGTGTATGTTAGTTTTCATAATAATCCCTTTTATCGTGTTTCGTATGTGTAATTTTGCACAGATAGAAATAAATGTCAATAAATAAAAATATATTGCCTATTTTGGCATATACTCAATTGTTGCTCCTAGTGCGTGTTTACAGGGATAGGGGTGCTTCTATCTGTATTAATATAGATATAAAAAATATATTATCAGAACTTGTTTGAGTTGTTACTAAGGATTGTTTGAAATAAAGCGCACTGCTTGCATAATGTTCTTTGCGCTTTTTCTTGTCCTGCGAATGCTTTTTTTCTGAGAAATGACTTTTCTTAACTCTTTTCAAAATTTTCTATTCATGTAAAATTTTTTATGCAGGCGTTTTGTTCGGCCTTTCAGTTTAATGTGACTTGGGGCTATTTATTCTACACTATTTTGTCCGTTAAGTATTTGAATGAGGACAGGAGTGCTCAATGTTTGATCAATTTTTTTATGGCTGGCTTGTCATAGCGCTTTTTTTTCTGATTATGGAAATGGGAAGCCCAGGATTTTTCTTTTTTATCTCATTTTTTGCTGGTGCATTGGGTAGCGCAGTTGCAAGCTTATTTTTACTTTCGTTTTTCGTTCAAACGATCGTGTTTTTATGTGTAACTAGTGGCTCATTTGTTTTTTTGCGTTATTGGGTAAAGAAACAAATGATACCTCGTCATGTATTTCCGACAAATGTTTACGCATTGCAGGGCAAACGTGGTTATGTCATAAAAAAAATTGAACAAGATTTTTCAGGTCAGGTAAAGGTGCGTGGGCAGGTATGGTCGGCGCAATCATACAACAATCAAATCATTGAAAAAAATAGCGCAGTAGAAATTATTGATATCAGGGGCGTACACCTTATTGTTAAGAAACTGAAAGGATAATCATGATATTTACGTTATTGCCTGTTGGATTTAGTATATTTTTCTCAGTGAGTGTAATTTTTTTATTTTTGTTTGCTGTCCGTTCAGTTTTTTTGGTTAGACAAGCAGAAATTATTTTGATAGAGCGTTTGGGCAAATATAGCCGTACTCTTGGGCCTGGATTGCATTTCGTTGTGCCATTCATTGATAATGCACGTAATGTTGTGTGGAGTTATGTAGAAGAGGTGGAACGCAAACGATACTATCGTTTTACCAAAACGTTTAATCGTATTGATTTACGTGAATCGGTGTATGATTTTCCAAAGCAAAACGTTATTACTAAGGATAACGTGACGATGGAAATTAATGCATTGCTGTATTATCAAATTACTGATCCAAAATCTGCTATTTATGAAGTAAATAATTTACCAGAAGCAATAGAAAAATTAACACAAACAACGCTACGTAACGTTGTTGGTTCAATGGATTTGGATGAAACATTGGTATCTCGTGATGAGATTAATGAGAAGCTTCGTTTGATTTTAGATGAAGCAACTGATAAATGGGGTGTTAAAGTTAACCGTGTTGAACTGCAGGAGGTCAATCCGCCAGCTGATATTCGCCAAGCAATGGAAAAACAAATGCGTGCTGAGCGAGATAGGCGTGCGATTATTCTTGAAGCTGAGGGTAATAAGCGCTCTGCAATCTTGCGTGCTGAAGGTGAACGTGAATCACATGTACAACGTGCACGAGGTGATGCTGAGGCAAAAATTGCCCGTGCAGAAGGAGAGGCGCTTGCACGTTTAAAAATAGCCGAAGCGGAAGCGCAAGCAATTAAGGTTATTCAAAGTGCAGTACCACAAGGTGATCCGTTGCCATATATGATTGCAACTGAATACATCAAAGCACTTCCAAAAATGACTGAGGGTAAAGATGATAAAATGATTATACTACCATATGAGGCAAGCTCTTTGGTTGGTTCTTTGGCCTCTGTTAAGAGGATTTTTAGAGATATTGGGTAGTTGGAAAGGCAACTACTGAATTTATAAAATACGCTTGTTTTTACACGTTTTGCAGAATTAAAAAGATATTTTGTAAAAAAATGTTTACCAAATACAAAGAAATGATTATCATAGTTTCTGACATAGTACATAAACCCTATGGTGAGGATGAGCCATGCTTGTGTTATTACAAACAAGTGAATTATTTGATTTAATAGAGCTTAAGTTGCTACAGTTGTTGAGTACATTAAGTGCGGCTGTATTACATGCAGCGTATGACGATGAAGATGATGATGACTTTGGCCCATCACAGAAAAAGAAATCAAAAACCCGGTCTGAAGATGAAGATGAAGATGAAGATGATGATTGGGATGATGACGAATATGATGATTGGGATTACGAAGATGAGGATGAAGATTAATATATTAATAAAATCACTTGTATAACAGCGAACAATTTGTGCCGGCTTTAGTGTCGGCACTTTCACTATTAAATCTATCGATGCAGACTTTCCCATTCATCCATTGTAACTTTGAGATCTTGTTTAAGTTTTTTTAATTTTTGTTGTGTATCAGCAAACTTTTTTGTGCCGTATGCAAGGTTAGCAAAGCTATACCCAACAGTATCAATTTCTTTTTCGAGTTTTTCTATTTTTCGTTCGAGTGCACTGATTTTCTTGAGCTCTTCTTTAGATAAAAGTTTTTTGTTATTTTCTTTCTTTATTGCTGTATTAACATTGTCTGGTTTTTGTTTTTGCTCGGTTGAGCCATAACCCATAGCGTTGTTTTTTTGACTTTTTGTACACATATTTTTTTGATACAAATATTCTTCGTAATTGCCCTCATATACAACAGTACCACTTTTGCTCAGCTCAATAATATGCGTAGCTAATTTATTAATAAAATCGTGATTGTGAGAGACAAAAAGTAGTGTTCCAGGATATTGATTGAGCGCATTGAGGAGAGTTTCTTTTGATGGAATGTCTAAGTGGTTAGTGGGTTCATCAAGTAAAAGAACATTTGCATTTTGAAGGAGTACATTGACCATACCTACGCGATTTTTTTCTCCACCACTCAAAAAACCTACTTTTTTCTCTACATCATCGCCACTAAACAAGAACGCACCCAAGAAACCTCGTACATTGTTTCTAGATTCGGGCGGACAGCGATCTTCTATGTTTTCAAGTATAGTTGCATTAAGATTAAGTGCTTTCGTTTGATCCTGATCAAATATAGCCGTTTTTACGTTGTGACCTAATTCTATGCTGCCAGTTTGAAGAGGAAGCTTATTAACAATCAAATTGAAGAGGGTGGTTTTACCAATACCATTAGGTGCAACTATGGCAATTTTTTGACCGCGTTCTACATCAAAACTAACATTTTGAAAAATTTTTTTATCATTAAATGTATGAGCAATATTTTTAACTCTGAGAACAATTCTACCAGCACGTTGGACTGGCGGAAATTTAAATACCATTGTTTTTAGTTCTGGTGGTAAAATAATTAGCTCAATTTTTTCTACGGCTTTGAGCATACTTTGTGCCATTGCCGCTTTGCTTGATTTTGCACGAAATCGCTCGATGGTACGCATCTTACGCTTAATTTCTTCTTGTTGTTGTTTATGTGATTTTTTGAGTAATTCTAGACGCTGTTCTTTTTCTTTTTCATATTTTGAAAAGTTACCTGTATAGAAGCTACCTTTGCCCATTTCAAGTTCAAGAATAGTATCTGTAAGTTTGTCAAGTACATAGCGCTCATGGCATACAATCATAAAACCAAAGTCTACTTGTTGTAAAAATTCTAGAAACCAATCTTTAGCAACAATATCCAAGTGATTAGTTGGTTCGTCGAACAAATAAAAATCAGCTTTTTTAAGCAAAAGTTTTGCAAGTACCACACGCATTTTCCAGCCAACGCTCAAACTGTTTATTGGTTTATCAAATTGTTCTTGGGTAAAACACAATCCCATCAAAATTTTTTTTGTCTCAGCCAATGCCTTATTAGGATCAAATTCTGCAAGTTGTTCTTGAATTTCAATATAACGATCAATGATTTTTTGATCAGCATTAGCACCATGCTTTTCAAGCAATGGTTCAAGTTTCTTAGCTTCTTCTTGTATGGTAAAAATAGTTTCAAATGTGCTGAATGTTTCTTGTAAAATAGTTTTATCTGAATTTAATACTACTTCTTGTGGTAAGTAGGCAATTGTTTTGTTTTTTGCTTTGGCAATGGTGCCACTATCTGCTTGGCTATATCCAGCAATTAGCTTAAGGAGAGTTGATTTACCAGAGCCATTACGACCAACTAAACCGATTCGTTGGTTTTGATCTATGTTAAATGAAACATTATCGAAAATTTTTTGTGTGCCAAATTCAAGGCATAGTTTATGTACTGTAATCATAATAAGCTTTAGTATAGCGAAAAAATTGAGTTTATCCGAGCATTATTCGTTCTTCAGGATAGGTAAATTCAGTTTTTCGTGGAATACTGAACAATGCTAAAAAAAAGGCTAGACTACCAACACGACCAAGCACCATCGTTGTGATGATAATATGTTTGCCCCAATAAGAGAGATTTTGGGTAATGCCAGTTGAAAGGCCGAGAGTACCAAATGCGGAAAGAAGTTCAAATAACATATCTATAAATGGTTTATCTGAGTCTGTTAGCAATAATAAGAACATAGCGATAAGGAGCCATGCAAGGCTGAGAGCAATAATAGAAAGCGCACGATCCACTTGATCTTTGGCAATTTTTCTTCCGTACAAAGAAACAGAAGGTCTACTTGCAATTGCCGACTTAACTGTAGAAAAAAATACGGCAAACGTGGTGGTTTTAATTCCAGAACCGGGTGATCCGGGAGAAGATCCGATAAAAGTTAGTACCATAAAAAGAAAAAGGCTTGCATTGTGTAAATTTGCTACATTAACGGTAGTAAAACCAGTACCGCGAGAGGCTACTATATTAAATAAAGCATTAATCGAGCTTATAAAGGGTGATAAACCACTGAGTGTATTTTTGTATTCTACAAGTAGAAAAAGAGTAGTGCCTAAAAAGACCAGTGTAAAAGAAATGAAAAGTACTAGTTTTGTATGTAGTGAAATAACAAATCGTTTTTTTTTTCGCCATTGGCGTAGCCCGCGTATAATTTCGTACCATGCCAGAAAACCTAAACTACTCGCAAAAATGACCAAAGTCATGGGGATAAGCATTAATGGAGATTCTTTATAGAGTGCAAAATTATTTGGGAATAATGAAAAGCCGGCATGGCAAAAACCAGAGGCTGCATGAAAAGCAGATAAAAAGAGGGCGCGCCCCAATGAATAATCATTACGAATGACATAAAAAATAGACACTGCGCTGATAAGCTCTAGCAAAAGGGTAAAACCCATAATAAAAAAGATAACGTTTTTAATATTTTTCCATGAGTCTAGGTCGAGTAATTGTCCAGCCATGAGCTGAGTGCTGAAATTAAGTCTGAGAAAAAGAGACATTAGAAAAAGTGTCAACGTTACAATACCTAGTCCGCCAATCTGCATAAGTATCAAAATGACTGTGTGACCAACAGTGGTAAAATCAGTTAGGGATACCGTTAAAAAACCAGCTACACAGGTAACTGCTGTTGAGGTAAACAGCAAGTCTATCGGGGCCATGTATACTTTGCGGCATATGGGCAATGAAAGAATCAGGGCACCGATTATAATTGTGGTAATCACTGACAATAATAAAATTCGTGCGGGAGAAAAATGGGCGATCCTTATGGGCGCCATAACCTATGCTCCTTATAAAAAATACAGTAAGATATACTATTTATGCCATTCTTGCACGCTTTTTTTATAACGTATCACATACGATACAAATGAAAAGAGGTTTCCAAGACGGGGAGGAGCCATTGACTAGATAATATACTTACTCTTAAAGAGACTTTCTTAATTTTAATATCTGTACAACAACAATTCTTTCGAGTTGCTGCCTTAGTCGTTTTTCTAGTATTTCTTTTTCTTTACCCTTAAATGCGTTGGCGGCGATTGTGGCAATATTGGCAACAATATTAGTGATGTTTTGAGTAACATTCTCTTTGTTGTCAGGGTCTTGGACGATTTTGATAAAACTATTGAGTACTGAGGGAGCTGCTTGTAAAACAAGCTGCGTTGTTTCTTCTATTGGATCCCCTTCCGGGCAATTATCGCATTTTGTATTATCTTGTTCGTTGCTTTTTGGTTGATTTGCATGTTCGGAGCAATCACATTTTTGTTTGTCACATACGCAACAGCCCTTGTTTTTATCGTCATCTTTTTCTTGCTGGTTACAACTGCATTTACTTTGTAACTCATCAACAATGTCTATTTTGTCGTTACATTGGTCACAGCAATTTTCTATACCTTTTTCTTCATGAATGTGTTCATGGTTATCATGACGTTCGTTATAAACTGCTCTTTTACAGTGACACTTTGTTTTCATACATTGATGACACACTCTTTTTTTCGAACTATCATTTGATGATAGATCTATAGTTTTTTGTTCAACTATATCCATCGATTGCGCACATACCATGTTAGAAGATAATAACGTGACAAGAAGGTAAAATAATGCGATATATTTCATGGCGGCTCCCTTTTTGTAGATAAAAATATACGTAAAATCTGTCACTAAGCGTATAAAAAATGGTCGCATTGGAGCAACAAATAAAGACTAGCGGTTTAAATGTATATGTGCAACAGGTATTATTTTATTTTTCAAAATTTTCTATATCTTCATCATAAGTGCCGTTTTTGTTTTCAAAAATAAGAACTTGAAAAACACGTTTTTGACTTGCTTTTTGTACCTGTAGATAAAAATGTTTGTACAAAATCCGTTCACCTTTTTTAGGAACATGTTGTAATTGTTCGGTAAGAAATCCGCCTAGCGTTGTGGAATCCTCTGTTTCAAACGTGATACTTAGAAGGGTTTCTAAGTCTTCAAGTGGAATGCTCGCATCAACAAGCCAACCACCTTGCTTAAGCTGAATAATCTTTTTGTCTGTAGGTTCATGCTCGTCGCTAATTTCACCAACAATTTCTTCTAACACATCTTCTAGCGTAATTAATCCTGTTATGCTGCCATGTTCATTAAGTACAATAGCTAGATGCAGGTGCTGTTGGCGAAATTCACGCAATAGCTGGTTAACCTTCATAGTTTCTGGCACAAATAAAATGGGACGAATAATATCCTTGAGTGGTTTAGTTTCTTGTGTGGCTTGTAAAGCAAATATATCTTTAAGGTAGACCATTCCAATAATATTATCGATAGTATTTTTGTATACAGGTAGACGAGTAAAATAGTGCTTAATGAACATATATCTAATATCATTAATTGTACTATGTGCATTCACAGAGACAATATCTGTGGCAGGAACCATTATTTCTTTAATTGGTGTGTCACCAAGCTCAAAAATATTTTGTAACATTTGTGTTTTTTCTTGTTCCATGATACCACGTTTCGAAACATGCTCAATTAAAAAGCGAATTTCTCTTTCAGAAGATACCCATTCGCTAGTGCTTTCCATTCGGCGTTTGCTTCCAGTTTTTGCCATAACAAAATCTGAAAATTGTAATAAAAGAGAAACAAGTGGCCGGAATAACAAATAAACAGTATTGATTAACCATAATGTAGATCGAAATAATCGATCGCTTCGGTTTTTTGCGATATTTTTTGGCAATATTTCCCCAAAGACCAATATGGCAATGGTGGCAATTGCAATACCGGCAGAAAAACCAAGCCTACTTGATAAATCAAAGTGTGCAAAGATTGTTTCCATGATGTGTGTTGCCAAGGCTGCACTGGTTACATCGGCAAAACTATTAGCGATCAGTATCGTTATCAGTACCCTGTGAGGATGTTTTTCCAGTGCGTGAAATAATCGTGCATAGTGCTCAGTTGACTGTGCTAATTCCTTTATTTTGAATAACCGTAGTGCAGTAATACTTGTCTCTAAAAAAGCAAAAACAGCACGAGCACACAGTGCGATCAAAAAAAGTAATGCTGGTACTAACAACGTATTAATTGGTACGATCTCCATATACTAATTCACCTTATTCCATTGATTCATCTGATGATGTTTGTTCGTCAATTTCTTTTTCAAAAAATGTGCGTAATCGTTTGCTACGAGAAGGATGGCGTAGTTTGCGTAATGCTTTTACCTCAATTTGTCGAATACGTTCACGAGTTACAGAAAAGTCTTTACCAACCTCTTCTAGTGTGTGTTCTGAAGCAACATCAATTCCAAAACGCATTTTGAGAACTTTTTCTTCACGTGGTGTCAATGATTTTAGAACTTCTCGTACGCGCTCTTTTAAATCATTAGTTGTGACGGTATCAGATGGAGAAAAATCATTTTCTCCCTCAATAAAATCCTTAATAAAGGCATCTTCGCTGTCGCCAACCGGTGTTTCTAGTGATATTGGTTCTTTTGATATTTTGATAATATTTTTAATTTTTTTCTCATCAAGATTTAGCTCTTTTGCCAACTCAGTGTGTGTTGGCTCTCGGCCATGTTCTTGAATGAATGTACGTTTTATTTTATTTATCTTGTTGAGTGTTTCTACCATATGAACTGGTACACGAATAGTACGAGACTGATCTGCAATTGCACGAGTGATAGCCTGCCTGATCCACCAGGTTGCATAAGTTGAAAATTTGTATCCCCGTTCAAACTCAAATTTTTCTACAGCCTTCATCAAGCCGATATTTCCCTCTTGAATAAGATCAAGGAAATGTAGGCCTCGATTAACATATTTTTTTGCAATATTTACAACTAATCTTAGATTTGCTCGAGCAAGATTATCTTTAGCTATTTTGTCTTTACGCTGACTGGTGACAAATTGCCTATAATATTTGAACATATCTTGGAGTGGTAAGCCTACTTCAAGCTCAATTTTTTTGATACTTTTTGCAGCCATTCGATAATTTTTTTCTAGTTCTTCGATAAATATTTTTTGCTCTTTATTTGGTTTTTTTATTTTTTTCTGTTCTGCTAATTGTCTATCAGTAGAGCGAATAATCAGCTCTTTTTCTCTGATTTTATTAACATATTTTTCAAGTCGCTTACCGAGTTTACGGATAAGTTTATTGGAAAGCTTAATAGACTTGATAGTATTGCTAATTTCTTGCTTATTTTGTTTAACCTTATCAAGCATTTCCTGTTTTTTAGACGCAGAATCAAGTTTGTTTCGATATGATGAATAGATCTTTTCTTCGTTGCCAATGAGTGTTTTTATTTGTGCTATTGTTGCAAGTAGACTTTTTTGTTCTTTATCTATTTTTGGTAAATTTTCTTCATCAAACTCAGAAAACTGAATAACATCTTTAAGTGGAAGACTTTGTTTTTCTAATCTGTCAGCAATTGAAACGAATTCTCTGTGAATAAAAGGAAAACGAGAGAGTGAATCAATTGATTCTTGCTTGCTACTTGAAATTTGATTTGCAATTTGTGTTTCTGTTTTTTTGTTCAAAAGAGGTATTTTTCCGATGTCACGCAAATAGCACTTTACAGGATCAGTGATTTGTGCTGCTGGTGTTACAGTTCCTAGCTCTTTACCCTCTGGATCATCTTCGTCATCATCTTCGTCATCATCAATAGAATCCTTTAGTCTAGACTTTAAGGTTGCGGGGTTTTTTTCAGCTGATTCTTCTTCATCCACCCTAATGGACTCGCTTTCAAGTTCTTCTTGCATTACTAGATCAATATTTTCTTTTTCTAATCGATGAAGTAGTTCATTAACTTCTTTTTCCGGTAGATGATTTTTTTCGCTAAATTCAATAATTTCTTCGTATGCCAGAACGCCTGATCTTTTTCCTTTATCAAGTAATTCATCGAGCAGTTCTTTTTTAAGATCTACTCCTTTGAACATGATTTTTTTCTTAGGTTCTGATTTTGAGGGTGCTGTTTTTCGTGATGTTGATTTTGATTTTTTTAGAGTTTCAGCTGCTTGTAATTTTTTTATACGGCTCACTTGCTTTTTTATTCCTGCAATTTTTTTAGCAGTTTTTTTTGTCTTTGCTGAGGATGTTTTTTCCACTATTTTGAGCTTCTTTGGAGTATATTTTTTCAGTGTTTTTTTTGTTGCAATCTTTTTTTTCACTGTTTTGCCTGTTGTGACTTTTTTGCGAGTATGTGCGCTTTTTTTTGATATATTTTTGGACTTTTTTTTCGGTGTCTTTTTTGTGCGTGTTACTTTTTTTTCACGTGTTTTTTTATGTGTTACCTTAGTATTATTTTTTTTGCGTGTCATCTGAATAGTACCCCTTATTTATTAATCTATTTGTAGCATCGTGATATAGCTTTTTTAGTTTTTCAAATTTATTTATCAGTTGAGCAACAAGCTTTTTGTCACCTTGTGAACGTGCTTGTTTTATTTTTACCGTAATATCTTTTACGATACGTTTCCAATGTGTTTTTTGCAACTGATTCGATAATTGTTTAAATGTTGCTTCATCGATTATCTCATTTGATTCTAGACACAACATACTTACCACACGTTTCTCTCGTTCTTCAAGTGTATCGAAAAAAATAGTAAAAGTGATATCTGATTTTTCTTTCTGTATCTGACTTAATTTCTTGAGAATATCACGCAACGGATACGAAAGATGACTAGTCAAATAGCCATTATTTCTTTCGTTAAGCAAGTATATATTGTTCATTATAGCAAAAAATATCTTTTTTTCCAGTAGTGGTATCTGATCGAGTATATCAATAAGGGAGTCATTTTTTTGTATAATTTTTTCAGCAGCGTTGTTTCCTGCTGAATGGGCCGTGGTGGCCCTAATTTTTTTTTGTGCACTTTTAAGTTCTCGATAAAGACTCTCAAACGGTATTGCGAGTACTTTTGCTGCTTTATCAAGCAACAGGTCTTGTGTGAGTGGATCGATAATTTTTGCGATGATATCGGTAATAGTTCGTGTTAATTGGACCTTTTCACTGAGCGATTTATTAGCAAAGCCATGTCCTACTGTTTGTATAAAAAATGTGAATATATCTTGGGATTTTTTTATATAGGATTCAAGTTGTTGCTTTTTCTCCAGTAGTGATGCTGGATCTTCTTGTGACGGCAGTGTGATCACATGTAGCTCAATATTGGTTTGCCAGCATAGCTGAGTGAGGCGCAGTAATGCCTGTTGACCTGCATTGTCACCATCATAAAGGACATATGCCTGCTGTGCGTGCCGCGAAAGTTGATTTAAATGCCTTGCCGTGCATGCAGTGCCCAGCGTCGCTACGGTATTGTTAAAGCCGTTTTGCACCATTGCGACACAATCTGTATAACCTTCAACCAAAAAAACTTTTTTCGTTTCCTGTATACTTTTTTTAGCCAAATCAAAGCCAAATAATAATGAACCTTTATTGAAGTGTTGGTTTTCTCGTGAATTATAATATTTTGCACGAGTGTCATGTTTTTTAAAAATTCTCCCACCAAAGCCACAAGGTTGGCCAATATGATCTTTGATTGGAAACATAAGCCGATCTTCAAATGGGCTGTATAAAACGGTTTTTCCCTGGGAAAGTATGTTTGCTTCTATGAGATCGTGTACCAAGATATTATGTTTGGACATTGTATGAATAAATGATTTTATTTCTTGCAGACCCCCTGGAAAGTAGCCAAGCATAAAGTAATTAATACTCTCTTGTGTAACGTTTCGCTTTTTTAAATAATTGAGTGCGATGGGTGATTTGACTAATTTGTAGTGGCACCAACGTGCTACTTGTTCGCATAAGTGAGCATATTGTTGTTTTTCTCGTTTTGATTCAACTTTGATATCTGTTGGTAAATGGATACTATGATGTTGTGCCAAATGTTGAATAGCTTGTAGGGGTGTACATTGCTCTGCTTTGCTAATAAAAGTTATTACGTCCCCACCCGCATGGCATCCAAAACAATAAAAAATCTCTCGATGAGGACTTACAGTGAAAGATGCAGTCTTTTCAGCATGAAAAGGGCAGACTCCTTTCCAATACATACCCGCTTTTTTGAGTGCAGTGTACTGGCTTACGACTTCTAAGATAGTAACATGTGATTTTACAATGCTAAACGGATTTATTTCTGGCATATTATTTTTAATTCTTTTTTTTATTAATTAGTGTAAGCAGCAATAATATACTAGCAATAAAAAATATACCAAAAGCGATGTATTGATGAATTGAAAAAAGATGAAAAAAAGCGTAAAACTCTCTATCTCCACGGAAAAAATCTATGATAAAACGTTCGCTACTAACAAGCATTAAGTAACTATAAAGTACTTGCCCTGGTTTTGTGACTAACTTTTGTGTGATGAAATACATTAATAAAAAAATGAAAAACAACCCAATAGCGCTATACAGTTGTGTTGGATGTAGCGGAATGCATAGTGGTGCAAAGGCATCATGATGTGTATATGTGATATTCCATAGCAATTGAGTTTGTGAGCCGTAGCAGCAGCCAGCAATAAAGCAACCAATACGAGAAATTGATTGCAAAAGTGGTGCATGTAGAGCAACTAGATCACAAAAGGGTAGGATGGGTATATTTATTTTTTTTAGATACATAGGTAGGAAGAATGCGATGGATATAACGGTACCAAGTAACGAGAAGCCACCTTCCCATATTGCAAAAATGTCATACCACCGTGTGATATATTTCCAATCACTTATTATGAATAATATACGACCGCCAATGATACCAACAATTGTTCCAATTGAAAGTACTTGAATAAAACTGTCTTTACTAATCAATTTTTCACGCCATGGATGTCGTAAGGTGAGCCAGGTAAATATACCCAAGCCAATAGCGATCATTACGCCAAAACTATTAATAGAAAATGGACCGTAAAAATGAATAAGTTTTCTGTACATGCTTATTACTATAAAAAAAAAGCTGTTGTTACGCTAGTCTTCTTCTCTTTTTTTCTGAGGAATTGTTTTTGGCTTTGGCCATTCTTTCTTTTTTTCATATGGCCATTGGTAGGTACTTTTGACAATTGATGGAATTACCCGGCCGTTGGAACATAGCTGGTTGGCAATAGTCACGTGATATGCGTGGAGATAATAATAGCATGCAATTTTAGTAATAAGCTCATGGGGTAATTTTGAATAATAGCTTTTCTCAAAATTTTTTTTCTTATCTTTGTTTTTTGGATTTAAAAATGGTGAGATTTGATCGGGGGTTCTGTAAACTAGAAATTGAGTAGTATTAGTTCTAGATAGATGTGGACGTTTTTTAACCTTAGATCCCACCTGCTGTAAATAAGAACTTCGTGCTGGCAATTTTTGTTCTAAATAGTTTAATAACTGCTTACCATATTTAGAAAGATTTTGGTTGGTTCTCATATTATAGTAAAATTTTATTTCCTCAATTAATACTATTCCATTTGGTGCTAATATTTTTTTTGATTTTCCTTGTTCAATTTGTTCTCCGTTAATCAAATAAACTGGTTCAGTTTCTTGAATTTGATTTGTGACTGTAACAGGTATCCAATCGAATTTTTGTTTTTTGCTTGTATCAAAAATAATTTTTGGCTGTTCAAATTCAAGTGGAGGAAGAAACGCGCCGCTTGTATTGCGATTAGTTTGTTTGATAGAAGCAAAAAAGATTATGTCGTGATCAGGGTTTATTTTTACTTTTTTTGATTGTAGCCGATTCTGAACTAATTTGCTAGTAGCCTTAGGAGCGATCTGTAATGTGTTATTGAAAATAAACATGCTCTCCGGTTTACCAGCAGTTACCTCTGTGTCATTTACTAAAATGGTTTTATAGAAATTTGTTTCTTGATTTTTTTTTGTTTCTATTTCTTCATAATGAATTTGAACAAGTCTTCTTGTTGGTGTTATCTTTTGCTCCATTGAACAAACTGGTAGAGCAATGCTAAATATTAAAATGTTTTGGAGGACTTTTTTTGTTATCAAGAGTACAATTCCTTTTTGTTGCCCCCCTTCCCAGGTATACAACAGCTATCAAAATAATAAGAAAAAACGCTTAAAAGCAACAATTTTGGAAAAAAATTCTAATTTCTTTGCAATGCTTTTTTATTTAATTTGATGCGTTTTTTGTCGTGCCAGCAAAAAGTGAGTTCTCCATTTTCAATGTTGTCTCGAGTTACATCAATTTTGATTATTTCTTTTCCTTGATACAGTCCTTTGGCAAAACTATATTCATATTCTGCTTCTACAATATTGTTTGTTGTCATTATGGTAATTTCTTGGCCAGATTTAATAATTATATTATTTATGCGAATGCTAAATGTTGGATAATAGGTTGTGCCAAAATAGGTATATCCAGTCATATCTTTGGTAATGCCATTTTTTATGGTGATTGTTTTTGTTTTTTCTTGTAGTGTTTTGTTTGTTATGTTCACGGAGATTTTATGTTTTGTTGATTTGTTGGATGTTGTGTTAGGAAGATCAGAAACTATATGATGGGAGGCAGGCTGAAGGCTTTTTTTATGATGTGTTATTTCTTTTTCTATAATAAACTCCATTTTTCTGTCTGTTGTTGATAGAGCAGACCTATCTACTGCACATAAAAGAGGTACACTCGTAACGTATACCATCAATGCTATTTTTTTACGCACGCCAATTCCTATTTTTACTGTTACTTACTTATTATTTTTTGAGAAAGTATAGCATAGTTTGAAATAAGATCGTATATAAATAATGCATGTTTTTGAGTGTGCTGATGATGTGCATTTGTTGATGTATAAAAAACCCGGCTTTTTAAGGCCGGGTTAAAAATTATCAATTTTTTTAGTATTGCTCTGGATCGATAATAGTAATTTTTGTACTGCGAGTTGCAGCTGAAAATTCAGTGAGATATTCGGCTGTTCCATTGTTGCCTTCCCATAAGTCATATTTATCTACAAGATCAATAATAACATTGCTAATATCAATATGACCTTCATGTCCGTCAACAATAACTAAATCTTCTTGATGAATTTCGTATGAAAAAATAAGGTGACTTTTAATAAAACGGCCAATTTTTCTCAAGAAAAAATTGAGTTCAAAGATAGGGTGAAAATAATCTAATCTTCCAACAATAGTTACTGTACATTTTCCGTTAATCACTGGTACTTTTGCCATATGTCCTTTTTTTATGATTTGGCCATTTACCAATACTTTACATGTGTCTATTAACAGATTCAAGCTTCTAATAATTTTTTCAGAGTTAAGTTTATGTAAAGTAGTTATATCATTCTTAAAAGTAACCATAGGAATGGTAAATTCTGTATGTATGGGCCTTACTAAAGTTGACAATGAGATTGCACATATGAAAACAAGTAAAAAAATCTTATTTAATATCATTTTTTTCATAATTTTTCCTCATGGTGGTAGTATAATAACTAAGAGAGGTAGCAGTGCATGGCCACTGTTTTGATTCGCCTCCGACATGCTTAATAGGCCGACTATCACTATAGCATATCAGGACTATAACCTCAAATGGTACCTCAATAGTGTGATTTTAGCGGGTATTATTCCATTTCTATTTGTGAAGAAAGCGCTATGTCAAGATTCTTGATTTATATGCTTGTTTGTGCTGGTATGAATTTGTCGTACCTTAAAAATGAGTAGAGAAATCGCTGCCGGTGTCATACCTGGAATAAGGGTTGCCTGAGCAATTGTTTTTGGTTTGTTCTTAGATAATTTTAACTGTAATTCCTTGGAGAGACCAGGCGTATCTGTATATTTAAATGTTTTTGGGATAGTCAATTTCTTAAACTGTTCGTACTTTTTTATTTCATCTAACTCTCGTTGTATATAGGGCGCATAGCGAATTTCTGCATGAATATTTTGCAGGCCTCTTCGTGAAATTGGTTGATCAATTTTTTCCTGTAAAGAATTGATATCATATTCTGATTGACCATATAAACGCAGAAGTTGTGTTGTATTGTGTCCATTGCGTAATGCTTGCAGGGTGTTATGTACAATTTCCTTTTCTTGGCAAAAGTCTGTGTATAATTTTTGATCAATAAGTCCTAAATTATGTGCTTTATCGGTCAAGCGTAAAAATGCATTATCTTGACGTAATAATAATCTCCGCTCTGCACGCGAGGTAAACATACGATATGGTTCATCAACACCCATGGTAACTAAATCATCAATCATCACGCCTATATACCCAAGTGTGCGGTCTATAATAAATGGTTTTTTGCCAGTCGCTTTCAAGTGTGCATTAATACCAGCGATAATACCTTGTCCGGCTGCTTCTTCGTAACCAGTTGTTCCATTAATTTGACCAGCCAAAAATAAGCCGCTAACTGTTTTTAATTCTAGAGTATGTTTTAACTGATTTGGTAAAACAAAATCATATTCAACTGCATATCCAGGTTTTGTAATCACTGCTTGCTCAAATCCAGCAATTGTTTGTACATACTCTTGTTGTATTTCTAGGGGAAGTGATGTTGAAATACCATTTGGATATACTTCTTGGCAATGAGCACCTTCGGGTTCTACAAAAACATGATGTGACTGTTTGCTTGGAAATCGAGCAATTTTATCTTCAATAGATGGACAATAACGTGGTCCAATGCCAGTAATATTACCACTGTACATTGCAGATAAGTGCAGATTTTTTCTAATAATTTCGTGAGTACTTTTGTTGGTATGTGTAATGTAACAAGGATGTGTATTTTTAGTTTTGTGTGGATAAAATTCAAACAATTGGTCAAGATTGTCAGCCTCTTGATATTCCATTTTGCTAAAATCAAGGCTTGATTGTAACAATCGCGGAGGTGTTCCTGTCTTTAGTCGTCCCATGCTTAGACCAAGTGATTGCAAAAAAAGTGATAAATGTGTGACAGCTTCTTCTCCACGTCTACCAGCTGCATAATGTTTTTTACCTACGTGAACTTTTCCATTTAAAAATGTGCCAGTTGTTAAAATAACGTTTGTTGAATTGTATGTACCACCATCCTCTGTTTGAATGCCGGTTACAATGCGTTTATCATTTACAAGTACTTTTTCTACCTTGCCGCTTAATACTGTAAGATTTTCAGTTTCACATATTTTTTTTTTGCTTAGCTGATTGTATGCATATTTATCAATTTGCAAACGGAGTCCTTGTACAGCAGGTCCTTTGCGTGTATTGAGTATGCGAGCTTGTAAATACGTTTGCGTGCATAGCTGTGGCATTAAGCCGCCAAGCGCACTAATTTCATATACTATATGTCCTTTTCCTACACCACCAATAGCAGGGTTGCATGGCATAAGGCCTATTTTTTCAACATCGAGTGTAACTAGGAGTGTTTTAGAACCCATTTTTGCTGCAGCATAAGCTGATTCTATGCCAGCATGACCACCACCAACAACAATAACATCAAAGTCATAACCAGTATTCATTTTTGATATCCATAATATAATAAAAGAGCCGAGAAGTAATTTCCCAGCTCTTTTATTAGTCTACGAATAATACTGTTTTATAGCAAGAAAACACCATTTACCCCAACTTCTTTACTTACGACGCAATCTACGGCGAAGTACACCAAGCATTCTAGCGCTTACTTTTTGTGTATCGTATTCAGCCTTTGCTTTTTTAAGTTCTGTGCGAACATTAGCAATTTTTTCAGCGGTTTTTATATGTCCAGCATTTATAAGCGCTGTATGAAGTTTCACCAATTTGTTATTAAAATTGGTGAATGTTTCAGTTGAAGTAATTCTTGTTATCACGGGTTCTAAATCAGCTTTAAGATCAATAGCATTTTTTTTAGGCAAGTGTTTTATTAATACAGTATGTACTTTAGTAATATTTGCTAGCATATCTTGTACAAGGTCGCGAGCAATTTCTAGTGCTATTCTGAACGTTCCTGTTGCAGATGTAAGTTGTCTATCAATAGGATTAATGATGTTTTCTTGTAGTTCTTTTATTTTTGCGGAGAAGTTATCAACATGTACTCCATATGATTCTGTATTTTTGTCATCAACAAAGTTCAATAGTAATTGTACTGCATCATCAAATAGGAATTTTATTTTTTCTGTGATTTCATGTGTAAAAGCAATTTCTGAGTTGGTGCATGTAGTGCTACCAGTTTCTTGGCCTATCGGTGCCCTGGTAATTGGATCTATCACTGATACTTGGGCTGAGCCTGTATGTGCCGCAGCGAGCACTACCGTCTTTATATTAGAAGTAACTGTTATCATACCAAACATGCCAGATGTTGCTGTCATACTGAGTAAGCCAATGAATGCATATTTTTTTGTTTTTAAAGCAACGATTCTCATAGCAAAAGCTCCTAAATTAGGGGTAAAATTCTTATACTGGTGAAACTCTTCTTGCATGTTAACAGTTTAAATGAGAGGCTGACGAAGTCAAATGGTACTCAAAAATATTGATTTAATCGGTTTATCGCGTATCATTTTGGTATAAAAATATTTATATTCTAAGATGGAAATTTTTTGTCATGTTATATTATATAGCGCTTTATTTAAGATTCTATTTATCGAGTTTGAATGTTATTCATTATGTAAGTTTTAGGGCTATTGCTTCATTATTAACGACCTTATTGCTTTCTTTTATTGTAGGTGATTGGTTTATAAAAAAATCAAAATCATTTTTTCGATCAAAAGCACGTCCATGGACACCAGATAATCACAAAACAAAAGATGATATGCCGACTATGGGAGGATTATGGATTTTGTTTGTAGTATGTATAAGTATACTATTATGGAATAATTTAGCAGATCTACGAGTGTGGATTTTTTTATTTTGCTTGTTGGGTTTTGGCGCAATAGGCTTTTGGGATGACTGGAGTAAAATACGGAGAAATAAGGGTATTTATGCAGTAAAAAAATTTAGTCTGCAACTTATTACATCATTTATAGCAATTAGCGCGGCATTGTGGTTTGGTGTTATAGATACTACAATTGTTTTTCCTTTTTTTAAGTGGTTAATGCCAGATATTGGTTTATTTTTTATTCTGTGGGCGATTTTTGTAATTGTAGGTACCAGCAATGGAGTAAATTTGACAGATGGTTTGGATGGTTTGGCTATTGGTTCGTTGTTGCCGAACTTTGTAATGTTTTCGCTTATTGCTTATCTAGCAGGCCACGCTACTTTTGCATCATATTTACAAATTCCGTTTGCTGGAAGTGCAGAAATAGCAGTCATTAGCGCAAATTTAGTTGGGGCTTCACTGGGTTTTTTATGGTACAATACATATCCTGCTCAAATTTTCATGGGTGATGTTGGTTCACTTGCTTTGGGGGCTTGTCTCGGGCTAATTGCGTTAATGGCAAAACAAGAATTGTTGTTGCCTATTACCGGTGGTTTATTTGTTGTAGAAACGGTTACTGTTGTAATACAAGTTTTATCTTACCGGTTACGGGGCAAAAGGGTGTTTAAAATGGCGCCGATTCATCATCACTTTGAGCTACTCGGATGGCAAGAATCAAAGATTACCACTCGCTTTGGTATTATTTCATTGATACTCTGTTTGCTTGCGCTAGTTTCATTAAAGTTGCGTTAATTTTTTTGTTGTAACAAACATGATAGCACCAATTGCTAGCAGTCCTATGAATGCAAATAGTGGAGTCATTCCAGAGGTGAAAAAGTTTTTTAGGCAAGTAGCAATCAGAACTGAACAATTAACTAAACCGAGTATTGGAATCCATGCTGATATGCTTAGTGTTGGACGATTTATTTTAGCAATAAACAATGCGAGTACGCTTAGTGTATAGGCAAGTACACAGCCAAGAGCAGCAACTTGTTGCAAGCCCACAGTAGTGCCTTGTGTAAAAATAAAGTAGGTTGCGCAAATTAACCCCTCAACTAATACACATGCAAATGGAATTGCGTGTTTGTTGAGCGTGGTAAAAAATGTTGGAAAAAATGTATGATTGTTTTGCGCAAGTGTATACAAGTTCCAATTGTTACTAAAAATAATTCCATATGCACCACCTAATGCCGAAGAGGCAATGGCAAGGTGCAACATCATATTGAGTTTGCTTGTAATAACTACTTTTAATGGTAAAAGTGTGTTAGTTAATGCTGGAAATGCAAATAAATAACTACCCGCATCGGTAAGAATTGAGCCAAGACTTGTGTAAAGAACTGTTTGATATAAAAATGCAATCAACACAACAATCCCATATGAAATAAAAATAGCTAAAGGTCCATTTCTGTGTGCATCTTTTATTTTATTACTCAATGAACAGCTTGCTTCAAATCCTGTGGTCGCATACAATACAAGGGGTAAACTTGAGGTAATACCAGTCCATACAAAATTTGGTGTTGTCACTGATTTATTAAAAATTAAAAACAGGCCAGTTAAAATAGCAAATGTGATAGGCACAGATTTAAGCCCCATAAATAATGCTTGAATATAACTGCCGGTTTTAATATTTAGCATATTGCATGTCACAAAGATGCTCAAAATACATCCGTCAAAAATAAGAGGGTGAATAACTGCAAGTGGAGGGATTAATTGTTGAATCAGATGTACTGATGCATGCATCATTAATGTTGCAGATGCAAGTTTGCCAGTAAAATAGCTCCATGAACTAATAAAACCCGCAAATGAATTTATTTCTTTTTGTGCAAAAGTATAAAAACCACCTTCAGGATACATATTTACTAAACGAGCAATAGAAATAATTAGTGGAAGCAAGAGTGTGCCAACAAGTAAATAAGTAATACCACCTAGCGATCCTGCTCTCTTTGCAAGTTCTACTGTGTTTATAAAAATACCAGCACCCATCATAATGTTGATATTAACAAGTATTGCTGCGGGTAATGATAATTTATGATCTTGTGACATGTAATTATTCCTTTGCTAAGAGTGATTGCAGTATTGTTATAAAAAAGATAGCAAACTGTCCCACAAAAACCAGGTATTGTTGTTTTGTGGCATGGCGGCAATGTTTATTAAAAAAACCCTATCAAGCATAATATTTAAGGTTGATTTAGGTGTGAACTTACCAAAAATAGAAGATCTAGAGCACTCTAAAAAAGAGTTGCATACAATACTCATGAAGCAAAGAGATGATTGGCTTAAACCTGCCTCGGCAAGAGAATATTATGTTAATATTCGTAACGGTCAGGGGAGAACGCCGCTGGTGAATTTTGTGCTTTCAAGGTTTTTATTGTGTAACACATTTAAAGAACATCGTTTAATGGAAAAAGAAAAAATTATTTTTGCTGCTTTTAAAAAGCTGGGGGCAGTACCGGATTCTCAAAATGGGCGTGATATAGATGATACCAATTGGATTTGTGAGCAAATTACTGATCCGAAATGTTGTGAGCTTCTTGGAATTAAATAGCTCATAGTAAATGAGTCGCCGATAAATTGTTGCAATGTGATTTTATTTGTTTACAATGTCTCTAATTCAAATGTTTTTTATCTTAAAAATAATCGTTAGGGTTGGGACATGTTTAATCGAACTGTATTATTTTTTGTATTGTGTTTTTCTATTCAACTTGCAGCGATGCAAAAGTCTAGAGTTGAAACGAGTAATCAACAAATAGGAAAAGGCGCTTGTTTACGTGTATTTACGTGTGGGCAGTGTGGTGTTTTTCCAACACTTGCGCAGCGCACGGCTTTTTTTATTGCTCAGCAATGTATGATTCCAGATATCGATAAAAAAACTCAAGAAACGATTAAAGCGCTTGTTGACTGTGACATACAGGAAGGTGAGACTCATCAAGATGCATGCGAGTTTGCTTTCAAGAAAGAAAAAGTCAAAAAAATAAATAAAGAACGGAAGTATTATCAGCGCGCTTTGATCGCTATTGTTAATGATATTATTGAAAATCATATGCCAAAAACATTGACACCACAAGCAAAGGCGCTTGTTTGCCAAGAAGCTATGAGACCGCTTTATATAACATGTAAGGTGAATAAGGTTTATTTTCCCGGAGAAAAATCAAGGCTCACAGGGCTGATAGGGCGGCCGTTTACATTTAAAGAGGTAGAGTCTTTGCTTGGGAAAAAAATGGCTATAACCTTAAATTATTCTCAGAAAAAAGTGCTAAAAGTCCCAGGCGCAGTGCATGTTGGCTGTTATTGCGGAATTAATGATGTTGAAAATGCGCACGATGCCCAAGAGTTAAGCTTATGTTGTGCGAGTTCACTTGTAGAAAGCCCCGATATCAGCAATTATGCTAGTATTCAACATTTTTCCTGTGCGGGCAAAGGTTTAATTCGTCTTTCTCCAACTATTTCTCGATTAACAAATTTAAAAATACTGATTTTTCTTTATCTTGGTTTAACAACATTACCGAAAGATTTTTTTAATTCATTGACTTCTCTTGAGGGTGTAATGATTGGATTTAGCAAGAAGTTTAAAAAAATTCCCTCAAGTATCGGCAGATGTGTGCGTTTGCGTTCTTTGTCAGCTTTTAATAATGCAATTGAAAAGATTCCTCGTGCAATATTCAAACTGCCAAAACTGGGCAACGTGGATTTCAAGGATAACTATATCTCCAGAGTTCCTGAAGAAACGGTTGATTTTGTGAGCACAGAAAATTTTTTGGATGGATATTCAAAATTTGCTGTTTCTTGCAACCCTTTGCAATTTGTTCCAGAAAAAGAAATTGACCCGAGTAAATTGAAGATCAGTAAAGTTGATTACTATGGCTTGTGGAAGAAGCCAATTATCTCGCATAACAAATACGAAATGGCATTTCCAAAGCTTTTTCAAGATATTCTGAAATTTTTATCTAAAAAATATTAACTGCTGTATATAATGCAATAAAGCCAGAAACAGAGGCATTTAAACTTTTAGTATTGCCAGACATTGCAAGGGTGAGTTTTTGCTAATACCTTCTTATATTAGTGATTATTGCAATTTTACTATCTTTAGTTTATTTTTTACACAAGTCTTTATATTAAAAAATAAATTTTTGTTTTGGGGGGTGGTTTTATGACAAATAAACTTAGCTTGTACATGTTGTTTTTTGGTGCCAGTTTTTTTAGTTTTTTTTATGCAAGTCAAGAAACTATTGAAAATAAAAGCAGAAATAAAGAGGTTGTATCTCGCTGCGATAACTGCAATCCAGCTCCACTTACTGTTTTATCCGCAAGTAAATATCTCAAAGAGTTGGATATTGTAGACCAAATTAAAAAAGATATCTTACAACGGCAAGAATTTAATGACATATTAGAAACGGATAATGAATTACAGGGATTTGATTTTAAAAGTCCACTGTTTCATAATTTGGCCTCCATGCTAGGTATGAAGTTAAGTGTTCAGTGCAATAATTTTATGCAAGATTTGAGAAAAGAGCTTTTGGAATGTGTAGATACAACAATGGAAGAGAAGAATAGCGAGTCTTATAATCAGGATATAAGAAATCTTGTTTATATAGAGGCCTTAAAGCAAGTATCATTTTTTCTAAAAAAGAAAACATCTGTTTTTGACAGTGGGATTCAGAACTGTTTTTTTAGGGGTCAGATCCCTAAATATATAACAATAGAGGTACTAAAAACACAGAAAAATAAATCCTATGTTCAGGACAGTGATTTTTTGGATACTCTTTCAGTTAATCATCCTTTATTGGGCTGTTGTTGCGGAATAACTCAAGATTTGACGAGCAAGACTGACAAAGCAAAAAAGCTTGGTATATGTGAAAAAATAAAAAAAATCAATATATATGAAACTCCGGTCACAAATATTTCATCAGAGTTAACTGCATTTAAAAATTTGCAACACCTATTTATTACCAATAGTTGCTTGGATAAAATCCCAGAAGTCATTTTTTCTCTAGCGGGATTGAAAACACTATGTATATTTGGTGCACAGCTAAGAAAAATTGATGAGCGAATAAGTAATTTAGACCACTTAAAAGTTGTAAATTTCTCAAAAAATATGATTTCAAAAATACCAAAATCAATTTTGTTAATGAAAAATTTAGTGGAATGTAAGGTCAGAGACAATCCGCTTGAAAAGCTTTCAAAAGATAAAGATGCTGATTTTTATGGACTTTCACATTATGAGTATCAAGTGCTAGTTAATCTACCAATTGTTCCGTATGTATTAAAAAAGCACGATGCGGTACCCTTTTACCAGTAGATTATAATGTTAGATACAATGCGATAGATCCTGCAACAGCTGCATTTAAACTTTCAGTATTACCGGGCATAGGTAATGTGAGTTTTTGTTCACAATCATCAATCCATTTTTTTGCAATACCATGAGCTTCGTTACCAATCACTAATAGTGAGTTTTTAAAATTAAGCTCTTGAGGTTTATTGCCACCAAAAACAACGAGTGCACAGAGTTTTGTGTTGCCTTTATTTTTTACTAGTTGTTCCCAACTCAGTTGAAAAATATCAATTTGAGCTAATGTTCCAGCACTTGCTTGTACTACTTTTGGGCTAAACGGATCAACTCCATCAACAATAACGACATGTTGAGCATTCATTGCTGCAGCCGATCTAATTAGTGTTCCCATGTTTCCGGGATCAGTGATATTTGCTAAAACCAAACCTGGAGAATTATTTTGGTGATTGTGCTGAGCAATTTTTTGTGTGTCAGGCTGTTGTGGTAGTTCAAAAACACCTAAAATATTACTTGGTGTTTTTACAGAACTCATTTTGTACATGACAATATCGTCAACTAATGTGATTTTATCTGTAGAAACTAATTCATGTACCCTGCGCTGTGTTTTTTCTGTTACATACATATGCACAAGTTTGTAATTGTTAACCAATAATGTGTTGCAGACTCTTAAGCCTTCGGCAATAAACTTTTTTTGTGCATAGCGTTCTTTTTTTTTGTGTAGCGCAGTAACGTTTTTAATATCCTGATTTTGGCGAGAACTTATTTTTTTCACAGACTTAACTCAGTTTTTATTTTTTTTATATATCATTATCCATAATTTTTTTACGATAATCAGCCATCAGCTCAACCATAAAATGCAAATTATGAATAGTAGCAAGTGTATAGCCGGTTAATTCTTTTGCTTTAAATAAATGATGTAAATACGCCATTGTATAATGCTGGCACGTATGGCAGGTGCAATTTCTATCTACAGGATCGAAATTTTCCTTGTTGCTGTAATGCAGAATTTTTTTGTTTCCTTGCCAGGTGAATAATAAACCATGACGTGCACAACGTGTTGGATGTGAGCTGTCAAAGGTATCAACACCAAAGGTAATACATGCTTGTAGTGATGGTAAATCTCCAATACCAAGTAAATGATTCGGTTTATCTATAGGTAACTGTGGCATAGTAAATGAAAGAATCTCAAACATTTCTTCTTTTGTTTTTCCCAAGCTGCCGCCTACAGCAAATCCATCAAATGGCAATTGCGTTAAGTAATCACAACTTTTTTTTCTCAGCTCTTTATCAATACCACCATGTATAACTGCATACATTGCCTGTTTGTTTAGATTTTGCAAATGCGTATCGAGTGAGCGTTTTTCCCAGCGGTGGGTGCGTTCAAGTGAATTACGTAAATTCCGTGGGTTTATGTGATAGGGTGGTAGTTCGTCAAATGGAATAATAATATCTGCACCCAATTCTTTTTGTGCTTGAATTGATATTTCTGGTGTTAATAAAACTTTTTGTCCGTCACGATATGACCGAAATAAAACACCGTCTTCAGTGATTTTTATCACCGAATTGTTACCTGTTTTCTTACCCTTGCTTTTGAGTTCATCTTTGACTGTACCATAGGCCAAACTGAAAACCTGAAACCCGCCAGAATCAGTAATAATTGGTTGGTTGCGATTAATAAACTTGTGTAGGCCCCCTGCTTGAGCAACTGTTTTAGTTCCTGGCTGAAGCATCAAATGATACGTATTACAGAACATCAGCTGTAAACCGATGCTTTCTACTATACTGCTGTCAACTCCCTTTAATGTTGCATTGGTTCCTACACCAACAAAGTTTGGAGTATCAATAATGCCATGTGGTGTATAAATGCGGCCAACACGAGCACGAGATTTTTTTGATTGATGAATTAGCTCAAAGCGAAAGTAGCCCATAATATTTTATATAATTTTTTACGTATTAATGCGTGCTATTTCTGGGGAATTACTACATATTTTGAAAATATCAAGAACGGCCTCGTGATGAGCATAACTACTATTTTTATCGTATAGCTGACCACAATAACCTGCCCTATGTGATCTATGATACCATAGAGGCCTAAAAAGCTGAAGAGAATGGTATCTACAAGCTGCGATATTATAATGCATGAGGTGTTTCTCAGAAGTAAATATTTACCACCAAATAGCTTTCTAAGAAACGCATAAAGCAATGTATCAAGATACATAACACTGGTATAAACGGTAATTGAAGCAACAGCAATACGGGGCATAAAATGCAGAATAGGATAAAAATGCTGTTGCATGATATCATGCGTTGCTGGAGTATATAGCAGATGTATTTGCGATATAACCGTGTAAAAAATAAGCAAAAAAAAGCTTATTTTTACAGAGTTTTGTGCTTCTTTTGTACCGTAGTACTCTTGTAATAGATGAAGACCAAAAATGGATCCAATCATAAAGGCATCACTCGCTGTTCCATTAAAGCCAAAAAGGGTAATTTGTTTGACAACAAATAGGTTCGCCAAGATGCTTTGAGCAGCAATAAAAGCAATGAGACAATGCTTACCAAGCTTTAATGCTATAAGAGCCGCTATGGAAATTATAAGGGTGTGAATAAGCAAAAATAATTCATTCATAGTGTTATGATAACATTTTTGGAAAAAATGAGTATAACACTACAGAAATTTAGTAGTTTTACATTATTATGATAGTGAAAAACTTGTGTTATTTATAAAGCGGATACTTTTTGAATCCAATCAAACGGCATTCTGGCTGTGGTATGATGCCAAAATTATCGTATACAAGCATCTGCATTTTTTTAGCAAGGTTAATGATCTCTTTTGTTGTTGCTCCGCCACTATTGACTAACATATTTGCGTGCTGATATGAGACAATAGCATTACCAAATTTTAATTGACCTTTTACGCCAATTTTGTCCAAATAATACGCAACCCAAATTATTTTTTTGCCGTTCCATGTTAACGTAACTTCATTCTCTTTAAAGTTTCTAAAAAAGCTTCCGCATGTGTGTGATGTTGGATAACGAGCTGCTCGATGACGAGTAATTTCTGCACGGCGGCCACGTGCATATGCAGTTTCTAAATCGATTACTTTTTTTAGTGCAAATGTTGCATTGAGTAAATAATAATCTTCTTGATGGAGTGTTGATTGATTATAGCCAAAATGGAGCCATTTTTTATCAACATTAATAATTTTGCCAGTTGTTTTATTAATTACCCGTGCTTTAACTAAAAAATGTTCAAGCAAAAAATTGAAGTAGTGTAAGTTGATATATACTGATCCACCAACTGTACCAGGTATGCCACTGAATTCTTCTAGGCCAATTAAATTATTATCTAAACAATACTCAATCAGATCATGCATAGTTACTCCTGCACCAGCCGTAACAAATGTATTTTTTGTATAGATTTTTTTTAATGCTGGTCGAATAACAAGCCCATCAAAGCCATCTTCAGAAATTAATACATTGGCACCACTACCCAAAATAAAAATGGGTAGATTATTTTTGTGTGCAAACTCTAATGCGTACCGAAATTCTTGTGCTGTTGCGGGCTCGGTAAAAAAATGCGCCGGTCCGCCAGTTGCAAACCAATTTTTATTTTTGAGAGGAACACGTTGTTGAATCATTTTCATGATTCGTAATTTTTACTTTTCGTAGGATCTTGTTCCTCGAAGCTGCTTTCGTAAGAGACTCGAAGTTGCAACGGACGAGTTTCAACTTTTTTTTCTACCAACAGTTGCTGACATGTTGCTCCACACGTGTTTTTATATTTTTCAATGCAGTTGGTACAGCAAATAACATGCTTATTGCATAGTGCATTAGCGCAATTAATGTAATTATCATTAGGCTTACTACATAAAGAGCAACTACCCAAAATGTCGTCATTAATTTTTATTGTAATACGACTGTCAAATACATAATTTTTGCCGCGAAAAAAACCATTGGGAAATTGTTCAACATAACGATGTATACCGCCCTTAATTTGAAAAACTTCTTTTGCTTGAGTTTTTTCTTTTACATAACCAGATGCGCGTTCGCATCGTACACCACCGGTGCAAAACATTAAAATTTGTTTATCTTTAAGTTCTTGAGCATGCTCGTCGACATACTTAGGAAATTCACGAAAATGTTTGGTGTTTGGCTTTATAGAACCAATAAAAGTACCAACATCAGATTCGCATTTATTACGACAGTCAATAATAATTAAATCATTAGGTTTGTTGGTTAGTAATTCGTGAGTTTGTTGTGGAGTTAGATATGTACCACCCTGTTTAGGAGTAATTTTTTCTGGATCTATGCCAAGGTTAACAATTTCATCTCGTAATATGACTCGCATGCGAGGAAAACAATCAGCACCACCGTCACTTTCTTTAAAATCAATGCCACTAAAAAGCTCATGGTCTTCCATGGCCTTTTTATATTTTTCAGTTGCGTCTTGTACACCACCTACAGTGCCATTAATGCCTTCTTTAGCAATAATGATACGACCTTTTAGGCCAAGCTCTTCACACAGGTGACGTTGCCACTTTGCAATTGAACCTGGACACGAAATATCTGTATATTTATAGTACAGTAAAATTTTCCCCATATTCAAACTCAGAATTTACTTTTGGTTACAAAGAAGTTTGTCAATATGTTCGGAATTATAACAGAATTTTGATAAAACGTCGATATTACATTTGACGAGCGAATTGTGAAATTAAAAAATAAGTAAAAATAGAGTAGGCTAGCTTCGTTTTTTGGAAAAAAAAGGAGCTAGCCAATGCTAAAAAGCATAGAAGAAGTTTACTACATAATTGACGAAATTGTACAGAACGGAATTACACAAAAAT